>JAQWCA010000223.1 GCA_028706065.1 Tepidanaerobacteraceae bacterium | reverse complement strand
TGCCCGGAGTTGTAAACAATCTGGGCCAAAGGCCTTTTTAAAGCTGAAATGACGCAATCTATACCATATGCCGCCATACCCTTGGTTTTATTTCTCTCATTTTCCAATTCTCGCGACATAGCTATTTCAATAGCACCACCGCCGGGAATCATGCCATATAGGACCGCAGCTTGAAGAGATGAAGCAGCATCTCTTGCTATACGTTCCCGTTCACCTACTATTTCCTCAGTAGCCGCACCCACCAAAACGGTCGCCATTGGAGCACCTTTACCACCGACAATGCGTAGCTGTTTAAGCTTTTCATCTTCGTAAACTCTGTCAGCATAACCAATATAGTCTTTAATTTCTTCCAAGGATTTTTTAAGCCCCGACCTTTTCATTATCCGAGCTCCAGTATGTTCAGAAACCTTCTCAAGGTCCTTGCGAGACACTCTTTCCAATGTAATGATGCCTGCATCAGTGAGTATTTCCTCAGCTTCATCACTGACACTTTTATCAACTAAGACCAAATTTACTTTTAACTCAACTATTTTTTTGAGATTTTGTTTAAATTCTTCTTTTTTCTCAAGATAACGAGCAAAGCCAGCTTCGGTTCTCAAAGCCTCGGCAGCCACTTCTTCGGGTTCTAAAGCATCATCTATAACTAAAACCTTAGCATTGGAAAGCTCTTGCGGCATTTGATTGTTTATCTTCTCTTTATCTATAATAAGCCCGAGAAATACCTCGTTTTCCGCACTGGCTCTGGAAATTATGATATCCTTTAATTTATATTTTTTATCTTTAAGTTTCTCTTCACCGACTAATTTGGCAGCCTCAGTAACCAACTCGGCTATATCCTCATTTTCTCTTCCGGCTATAAGGGCAATACTCTTCAGACTGGGATCATTAATATCTTTAACGGGTATAAGATTCGATTCAAGGATTTCTTGAGCTTTCTTAACGCCAATTTTTATACCATCTATAACTCTGGCAACAGGTACCCCTTTTAAAATTTGCCCTACTCCTTCTGATACCATAGTTCCAGCCATAAGGGTGGCGGTAGTGGTGCCATCACCCACTTCCTCCTGCTGTGCTTTTGCTATATTTATAAGTATCTTTGCTGCAGGATGATTTACATCCATCTGCTTTAATATCGTGACCCCATCATTGGTTATTGTTACTTCACCAAAACGGTCAACAAGCATACTATCAAGACCTTTGGGACCTATAGTTCCTTCTACTGCTGATGCAACGGCTCTTATTGCATTAGAATTCGTTACTAAAGCTGCCAATTTTTCATCGACTTCTTGCACATTCTCTTTAAAAGACAATATAATACCTCCTTTTATGAACAAAGGCTTCTTGTTGAAGCATATTAAATTTATAGCTTAGTTGATACGGTTTTAACTAGATAGTCAGTCACCTGTTCGAGTATGGATATAACTCTTGAATACTTCATACGAGTAGGGCCCATAATCCCAAATATTCCAAGGTCCTTTTCATCTATAGAAACATTTGCAGTCACTATGCTAAGATCTTGTAATTCTATACAAGGATTCTCGTTTCCTATAGTTACAGTTATGGTGTTGGGTTTAGAAGAAGATCTAAGTGCTTTCATGATCAAATCATGCTGTTCCAGCAAAGAAAAGAAGTTCTTTGCTTTCTCCACATCCTGAAATTCAGGATACTCCAACATTTTAGAGCTTCCTGTAGAAATCACCTGGGAATTGTCCTGTGCATCTGCAAGATTCTCTAATAATATTTCCATTAATATGTTCAGTGTTTTATCATATTCTATAATTTCATTTTTTATTTCATCCATCATATCATTGGTGATATCTGAAAATGTTTTTCCGGTAAGATTAGTATTTAATATGTTAGAAATTCTTATCAAATCAGAATCGCTAAAATTTTGAGGTATATCTATAATATGATGACTAATAGTCCCGTAATTGGTAACCATTAACAAAAGGCCTTTGAATTCTTCTATACGGGTTACCTGAATGTGTTTTAAAAACATGGTTTCCATTTGGGGACCCATGATTATCGTAGTATAACTGGTCAGTTTTGATATAACTCGGGCTGCTTCTTTTACCAACTCTTCAAACTCGTTTATTCGTCTTCTAAAAATCTGTCGTATTGTTGCCTGCTCAAAGTCATCGAGTTTTTTTGACGGTAGTAAAAAATCTACATAAAACCTGTATCCCTTATGGGATGGCACCCTGCCAGCAGAAGTATGTGGTTGAGATAAATACCCTAATTCCTCCAAATCTGCCATCTCATTTCTAATAGTCGCAGGACTTATACCTATATGATACTTCCTGGCTATAGTTCTAGAGCCTATGGGTTCAGCGGTAGCAATATAATCATCTATTATTGCCGCCAGTATTCTAATTTTCCTTTCATCCAACATCATATTAAACACCTCTTTTTAGCACTCTAAGACCGAGAGTGCTAAAATCTACTTTAAAAAATATCACTAAGGGTATTTTTTGTCAAGAATTTAAGGCATAAATTCCACAAAAACTGCATTAGCAAAATCAAGCCCTTGAGTGGTTAGCTTAAGATATTTCTGGTTTTCTCGTAATAGCCCCTGTTTTTTTAATTTTCCTATCACATTTCCATATACCTGAGTTATTTCCTTGTTAAACCGTCTACAAAAGGCCTCCTTACTAAGGCCTTTTAGCAGTCTCAAACCTAAGAAACAAAATTCAGCTTGCTGCTCCTCAATACAGATCTTTTCTAAATAAGCAACAGCACTGGAAGACTTCTGGATTGATTTAATATAAGCAGGGATCAGGGTATAATTGTAAAACCTTTCATTGTTAAAAAAAGAATGGGCACCGGCACCTAAACCTAAATAGTCTTTGTAAGACCAGTATACCATATTATGTTTTGATTCACGTTTACTTACTGCAAAATTCGATATTTCATAATGATTATAACCTTTACCCGTTAAAAATTCTACTGCTCTATGGTACATTTCTCGCTCATCTTCCTCAGAAGGTAGGGGTAATGCTCCCTTTTGCCACAGTCGGTAAAAGGGTGTACCATCTTCCACAGATAAAGCATAACAGGAAATATGTTCGGGACAAAGGCCAACAAGGTATTCTAAAGTCTTATAAAAATCTTCGACTTGCTGTTCTGGCAAACCAAACATCAGATCTACATTTATGTTGTCAAAACCAATCTTACGAGCAGTTTCATAATTTTTTTCAAATTCCTCTACCGTGTGAATCCTACCCATGATTTTTAGTAAACGGTTTTGATAAGCCTGAAGGCCAAGACTAAGCCGGTTTATTCCCATAGTTTTTAAAGATAATAGTTTTTGTCGGGTCAGGGTCCCGGGGTTGGCTTCTATGGTGACTTCCGCATCAGAGGTTATATGAACACTTTGATGCAGGATTTCCAAAAGAGAGACCAGTTCTTCATCTTTTAAGATGGTAGGGGTGCCACCACCAATATAAACGGTACTGACAGTATACCCTTTCCCCTTCAAATCGGAGATTTCTTTTTTTAAGGCCTCAAGATATGCCGGTATAAGCTCAAGAGCTTCAAAAGAATTGAAATCACAGTAGTTGCATTTTTTTACACAGAATGGAATATGAATATACAATGCTATACTCATTGTTCAATCCATCTTTAGTATAGCCATAAAGGCCTCTTGGGGCAACTCAACATTTCCTATCTGACGCATCCTTTTCTTACCTTCCTTTTGTTTTTCTAAAAGTTTTTTCTTTCTGGTAATATCTCCACCGTAACATTTGGCAATTACGTTTTTTCTCA
>JAQWCA010000222.1 GCA_028706065.1 Tepidanaerobacteraceae bacterium | reverse complement strand
AATCAAATCCAAGACGTTAAAAAATTGATTAGAGCTGAAGTGGGATTAGTGTCTCCATTTTTAAGGGTTTCTCGTGAAATCTTGCAAAAGTGTTAACAAGCCATTTTATCCGGCAAAAAACAAATGTGTCTAAAGCAAAAGGGTGTTCTTTTGCAAGTTTTTCCGCAAAAACCGTTACAACCCAAAAAGCTCTTTTTAGATTTTCCTTGAAAAAAATTTGCAGCGATGATATAATTGAGTTAACCAATCAGTTAAGTTAACCAAAGGGTTAAGTTAGGTGGCGATACAGGGTGTGAAGTTAAAATATGAAAAACCATCAGTGGAAAAATACTTTAGCAATTTTGCTTTAATGAATAAGGAAAAAGGGAAAGATTTAACCAGAGCTATTAAGAAGCGATGTGATCAATTAAAAGCTGCGCCTAATTTTAGCATATATCTTAGCACTGGGCTTGGGAAACCTCACCCATTATACGGAAATCTAAAAGGCTGTTATGGGATTAGTATTACCGGTAACATTAGACTGATTGTTAGGCTGGATGCGGAAAGTTTAGGTCCTGCTTCTTTAACGAAATGTGATTCAGTAATCATAGAGGGGGTGATGGATTATCATGGTCAAAAACAAGAATGGCTTATCCCGTGAATTTATTATTCACCCAGGAGAAACCTTAAAAGAAATTCTTGAAGATTGGGGCATGAGTCAAAGAGAATTAGCTGTAAGGACTGATGTGACAGAACCGCATATCAGCAGTGTGGTTAACTGTCAAAAAGCTATATCAGTTGGCTTTGCTAAAAAATTGGAATATGCTTTAGACATTGATGCTAGTTTTTGGATTAATCTGCAAGCTAATTACGATAAAGAACTGGCGGATTTTGAAGAACTCAACGAAATTTCTGGCGAGGAGCTTGAGATTCTCAAAAGGCTAAATAGTATTGTAGCACACCTTAAACAAATAGGTTTCTTAGAACAGGAAGCACACGGACCAATACTTGTCATTAAATTAAGGAAACTTTTAAATCTCAGCAGCTTAATACGTATACCAGAGGTCTCCCAAGCAGGTGCCTATCGTTTAGCCACAGCTACCAACGTGGATCCGTACGTTTTATTTACATGGCTGAGGATGTGCGATTTGATAGTAAAGGACCAGCAAATTGAACGAGGATTGGATATCGAAAAGTTAAAAGGTAAAATTCCTCTGATAAAAGATCTGATGTTTGAAGATGTGGCTGTTATTCAACCCCGTCTAAGAGATTACTTGGCTGAGTGTGGAATTAAGTTTTCCATTGTCAAACATTTTAGGAGTGCTCCTGTTCAAGGGGTGATTAAAAAGAACGATGACGGCACCTTAAATTTGCTTATGACTACGAGACGTAAATTTGCAGATATATTTTGGTTCACATTTTTTCATGAGATTGGGCACATCGTAAATGGGGATATTGAGGATAAATTGATTGACTACGATTTTGCAAAAGGTGAGGCGGAGGATAGAGCAGATAAATTTGCTGCAAACACTTTAATTGATGCGTCGGAATATGATAGTTTTGTGGGAAAAGGAGATTTTTCTTTGCCTAGCATCAAAAAGTTTTGTGCTGATCAGGGTATTCCCACCTACATCCTAATAGGTAGGCTTCAACGAGATAAGCATCTTAAATATCATCAACATTCAACTGAAAAGGTCAGATATGAGTTGGTGAGTCCGAAACTTTGTAGGAGCAATAGCCGGAGAAACCGGCATGTCGGGAAAACTCATAGGCACGATTGACATTTATGACATATTAACAATCGACCATTGTATTTAACTTACCTTCATTACAAACTAAAATATTTCCTTTCTTTAAAAAAAACGACTTCTTCTTTTATAAGAGCATTTAACTTTCAGTAAAAAAAACTTCGAGACATGCAAAGATATTGTGAGATATATTTTTTTGTTGAGCTTAATTCTATAAAATTCGATAGCTGCCCTAACTTTCCAAACTGCCCTCTAAAGTCGCAGAAGAAAAGGTATTTCTTCCAGGTGACTGAAACAAAATTCCATAGAGCAAAACTTATGGTAGAAATGAAAACTGTTGAGTATAAAAAGATTGCCAGTAAAAGGGCTGGAGTTGAAGGCATACCCTCTGTATTAAGAAGGCGCTATAATATCGACCATTTACCTGTCAGGGGATTAGTGCGCTCAAAAATCCACTTGGGATTTAAAATATCGGCTATTAACTGCAAAAGGCTAATAAAGAGTAGACTATATAGCCGCATAAAGGCTCTTGCATCTATATTTCACAGACATTTGTCGAAGATATTCTGTTTTCAAGTTACGGCTGCGGCTTAAATGGCTAAGTTGGTTTGTAAAAAACTATAGTTTTTGGGTACTAATCATAAAATAGCATTTCTTTTAGGTTAGAAGTAATAGTGGGAGGGGCAATGTCCCTCATTTTTATATTTTTGTAAACAAACAATTCTGTTAAAATCCGTTTTATGGGCCATACATTGTGATATTGTAGTAATATATGAATTCTGTGTATTTAGTATAGGGGCTAGGGGGGCAAATTGTGGCTAAACGATCAAATCAAAAATTAAAAGTTCTTTATCTTTTAAATACTTACCATAGGGACGGTGCCCACTGAATACGCGGCAGTATACAGGAAATCAAGGGAAATCAGAGAAAGGCTAAGGAAAAAGGAAGCACAAATAAAGAGTTAAGCTTTGACTATCGTGGGATTTTGTTTGCAGGTATGATCATAGGAGCGCTAGGCGCTGTCATGGATGTAGGCATGTCTATAGCTTCTGCGATGGAAGAAGTAAAAAAACAAATCTCCGAAAACTGCCAACTTTTACATGGCACTAACAGTTTTAAAATAAAATTTGACAACATCCCCATCTCTATGATATATTTAAAAAAATAAAAAAAGAAATCAATGCAGTACCTTTAAATCTGGTCCAGCGAGGCCGGCAAGGTGAAGCGCATTTTATAAGTTATGGGAGATGAATGCCTTTTTCCGCCTTGGGAAAAGGCATTTTTTGAAAGTATGGGACTTTCCTGATGGATTGTGCCTATATATCCTCTGCTGACCAAAAACCCTGCCCCTTGCGGACAGGGTTTTTTCGTAATAATAATCTCATCTTCGGATGCAGAAAATAGTATAGGTACAATTTTCTACAATGTTAACGATCATCATATTTTGACAGCATTATTCGGAAGGAGGAGTTTTTTATGCTCAGTGGAAAACATCTTTTGGGGTTGGAGGAAGCAAAAAAATCCGATATTGAAATTATTTTGGGTACGGCTGATTCCTTTAAGGAAATTATAGAAAGGGATGTGAAAAAAGTCCCCACCCTCCGGGGAAAATCGGTGGTAAACCTCTTTTACGAGCCCAGCACCCGGACCCGTACTTCCTTTGAACTGGCAGGTAAATACCTGAGTGCTGATACCATCAATTTTGCATCCTCGGTAAGTAGTGTGCAAAAAGGCGAGACCCTGAAAGACACGGCCAAAACCCTGGAAATGATGGGCGTTGATGCGGTAGTTATTCGGCACAGCTCTTCGGGAGCGGCAAGTTACCTAAGTGAACGCCTCAATGCCTCAATAATAAACGCCGGTGACGGTACCCATGAACACCCCACACAGGCTTTGCTTGATATGCTTACTGTCAGAGAAAGAAAAGGGACATTATCAGGTTTGAAGGTTGCGATTTTTGGAGATGTTCTTCACAGTCGGGTAGCACGTTCCAATATTTTCGGATTTACTAAAATGGGTTCTGAAGTTCACGTAGCTGG
>JAQWCA010000221.1 GCA_028706065.1 Tepidanaerobacteraceae bacterium | reverse complement strand
CTGTGAACAACAACACCTATAGATACTGCACCTTTTAGATACTGCCTTCCGTTTGTATTGTCACAATCCCTCAAAAGAACCAAATCACCGAACCTCAGCTTTTCAATGCCAAATTTGCGGTTTGCCTCTTCATCGCCTGTCATTATATCATAATCGCCCATAAAGGCCGTGGAGCTACCAATTCCCGATCCCATTAGGTACGCAGGCACTTCGGTGACAACAGGCACTGCTAAAAGCCCTTTTTTATTTTTCTTTATACCGATTTTTTCAAATAAATCTGGATCTATATTCATACAAGTTATATCTTCCAAGCCTTCAATCTCAAGACCCTGTCCAAAGGCCTTTACCAGAACGGTATCATGGATTGCCATTTTCTCCATATTTTCTTCTTTAAAGTATATCAAAACATGGTCAATTCCGCCATGCATTCCGGTAACAATACCTTTGGCGCCTTTGGCATCACCGCTCATAATCCTGGCTTCATTTCCTATGCATGATAGCATCATCAGTGCATTATTTTCCGCTGAATTTTCATTTTTTATGCTTACACCTGGCTCTATGTGGTCTCCCACCCAATGCATGCAAGAGTCTCCGATCTTTACATTATAGGTTATGCCACCTATGGCTGGAAGGATTTCACCTTTGCCATATCTGTTAATCCTATAAGGGCTTATAACAGTAGGGCTATGTATTCTGCCTTGAACTGACTGCATTACCAGCCTTTCCTTATTTGTTTTTATCAATGCTTTCCCCTCCATTACCCATATTAAAAGTGATTTTCATCATCTGAATATATTATATCGTACTACAGTACAGCTGCAATCAAAGCTTGACTCTGCTATGGAAAGTTACTTCGGTGAATGACGATACTCCCTAAATCAATTCTATAGCGGGCGGTCAAAGACCGCCTCTACAAGGGACATATGTAGCAGGGGTAGTGTGCACAATGCATGCTGACGCACCATTGTCAGTAGGGGCGACCTGTGGTCACCCTTTCATGCTTCCATTATATTTACAACTTTATAAGCATGCTCATACTTTATGCAGGATTTTTCGCACTTATAACGAAATATAATTATATTAGTATCTAAAAGTATAGAAATTTAGACCATTCAACCTCTGACCTTCTCAATGAATTACAATTTACTTACCTCCCTGTCTTATGCCCGTTCACCTGTAATGGTCCATCATATACCCTGTAAATAAGTCACCGTATGGGAAGGGATTTTCAGCAAAAAGTAGATTTTAAAAGGGCCAGTGGCTTGATAAAACTCTGGAGATAGTAAACAGTGAAAAGGATATATTCATAATTAGAGAGGCTTTGGAACAGTATTTGAAGCAAGAAATACCGGGAGATATTACTTGACGAAAAGCCAGAGATAAACTGATGGGTATATGGATGAATATCCCCAAGAAGTATGAGTGTATACATAGTGAAGCACTCAAATTATCAACTAAAGTCTTTGCTCAAGAGCGGTTATTGCTTCATTGGACTATGATGAGTTTGTTTTAGTTAAGATGGGAAGTAATGTGGCCATTTTCCTAGCATAGATTTAATTTTCAACGGAATTAAATTTTTTTATTGCCCAGATTTTTATTGGGGGGATAATCACATGAAAGCGATTTATGTGGCAATAGTAGGGCTAAATAATTACTTTGGAGTGAAAATATTCAAGCCGGGGCAAATCCTACGGCTGATAAAGGATTATGACGACGATTATGATAGGGAAGCTATTATGGCGCTTTTGGATCCCATCGGCAAAGTAGGCTATATGGCCAATAGTGCCCATACCGTCCCATTGGGATTTTGGAGTGCTGGAAGATTATACGATACTTTTGAGACAGTTACTTATGCAGTGGTGAGATTTGTAACAAAAGAAACGGTGATTGCCGAGATTTTAGAGAATGTTGAATTTGAAATTTACATAAAAGAGGAAATGCCAATATCCAACGAAATTGAAGAGTAAAAGCTATCACCGCCCCATGTTTGGAACGGCCTTGACTGTTGTTTTGGAACATGTGCCGAATTTTTTGGAGTAACTTTCCACAGAGAATAAAGATATAAGGCTTTAAATGAAGTTCCCAATTATTCAGAATGGAGGTAATTTATATGAAGACGGTTACTATTGAAACAAAAGAGCCAAACCAAATGATAGACATAACCTCAATAGTCGAAACAAGTGTAAGAGATTCTGGTGTGAAAGATGGGGTCTGCTATGTCTTTGTGCCCCATACCACTGCAGCAATCACTATCAATGAAAATGCCGACAAGGATGTCACAAGGGATATTTTAAGCACCCTTAGTAAACTTATACCTTATAAAGATAATTATAGACATATGGAAGGAAACTCCGATGCACATATAAAGGCCTCACTGATGGGAAATACGGCAGCGGTAATTTTAAATGAGGGTAGATTGGTTTTGGGAACATGGCAGAGTCTGTTTTTCTGTGAATTTGACGGACCTAGGAAACGTAAGCTAATTATAAAAATTGCGGGAGAATAAAAAGATGGATGATTGCAATACTGTAACCATGATTCCGGCATGATTAGCATAATTGCGATTCGTTAAACATGTTCTTAAGAAAGGTGGAAAACATTCCTCTTTTCCACCTAAAGATTTATTTGAAATTTCAGCGTCTAACGGCTCCCACCCGAACCTCCGCTATTGTTGCTGCTTCGATGGTTTACTTGGTATATATAATAAGTAATGGCAAATAATGCTCCGGCGATGATCGGTTCTACATCTGTTACTGATCCATTTACATCCATACCGACTATTCCTCCGCCCAGCCGCCCAACGGCCTGGCCTTCAAAGAAATCAATTCCTACATCAAAGCCGATTGTAGGCCCGCCGCATCGACCATATACCGAATTACCACCGGTTTCAAGCTCTAGGTTGTAGCCATCTACCATCCCGCCGATTCGCACGGATAGTGTGTCAAAACTCAAACTTCCCTCAATACTTTTTCCGAATACCGCTCCACCCAACCTACCGTTTATATAACCTTCTTCCACGGAATATGTCAAGTTTATGTCGTTGCCAAAAACCGCGCCGCCGATCCGGCCGGAAATTACTCCGCTGTCCACAGTGGCACTAATATCATATCCTCTTATTACGCCACCTACTTTTCCTGAAATCATTCCCATGTTTTCTACCTCCCTCTATAAATTCATTTGATGACAAACGAAACGTCCCCGTGTCATCCGTGTCATCTCCCTATTTACTTAAAACAGTATATTGATTTTATTATAAATGGATGATAAAATAAAGAGTGGAACACATGTTCGGAGATGATGTCAATGCTAACTATCTTACATGTGGATATGAATGCCTTTTATGCTTCCTGTCATCAAGCGAAGGATCCCAGCCTCAAAGGTAAACCCATCATGGTGGCAGGGGACCCGAAAAAACGAAACGGTATTATATTGACTGCATCTTATGAAGCTCGCCGATATGGAGTTAAGACAGCTATGCCAAATTGGCAGGCCCAAAAGTTATGCCCGCAAGCTATGTTTATAAAGCCCGATTATGATTTGTACGTGAGAACCAGTCAAAAAGTGATGGATATCCTTAGAAGGTTTTCTCCTCAGGTGGAGGTTTTCAGCATTGATGAGGCCTGGCTTGATGTGAACGGGTGTGAAAGGCTTTTTGGTGATTCTGTGGCTATTGCTCACAAAATACAAGATGCCATTGCTGAAGAGCTGGATTTGCTATGCTCTATCGGAGTGTCATGTAATAAGCTTTTGGCTAAAATGGCTTCAGATATGAAAAAACCCA
>JAQWCA010000220.1 GCA_028706065.1 Tepidanaerobacteraceae bacterium | reverse complement strand
TAATCGAAAATAACAACAAAAAGGCAGGGGAGTTTTTATGTTATATATAAGGAATGATTCAAATGACCCGTATTTCAACATGGCCTTGGATGAATATGTGGTAAAGCATTTAGATCCTTCCAATGACTATTTTTACTTTTATCAAAATAAGCCGGCCGTAATCATTGGAAGAAATCAAAATACCATCGAAGAGGTCAATTCTGACTATGTTAAAAATCATGATATAACAGTAGTGAGAAGAATGTCCGGGGGTGGCGCAGTTTATCATGACCTGGGAAATATAAATTTTACTTTTGTGGTAGACTATCAAAAGGAAGACTTTAACAGCATAGAAAGATTTGCCAAGGCAATTATAAAGGCTCTTGGCAAATTTGGAGTGGATGCAGAGTTTTCCGGTAGAAACGATATAACCATTGACGGTAAAAAGTTTTCCGGCAATGCTCAGTATGTTACAAAAAAAAGAATTCTTCATCATGGAACACTGCTGTTTGACTCGGATCTAACAGTGCTCACTAAGGCGCTCCATGTAAAACCGGAGAAAATTAAATCAAAGGGTATAAAGTCCGTAAAGAGTCGTGTGACAAATGTCAAAGATTACTTAAAAACCGATGCAACGGTTTGGGAATTTAAAGAACTGTTGTTGAAATATGTGTTCGAAGTTGAAGGAAATGAGTTGAGGGAGTATCAGCTTACTCCCGAAGACATGGCCAATATTATGGGCCTGAGAAATGAAAAGTATTCCACATGGGACTGGAATTACGGCAATGCTCCTGAATTTGATCTGACGCGCTCTTGTCGATTTGATGCTGGAGAAGTTCAAGTTCATATGAATGTCCGAGAAGGAATCATAACAGATATAAAATTCTTCGGAGATTTTATGAGCATGCGGGATATAATCGAAGTGGAGGAAAAACTAAAGGGTCAGAAATTTAGACAGCAAGATGTCAGAGATGCCCTTTTACAAATAGATTTAAAGGAGTACTTTGGATCTATTAGCCTAAAAGATATTCTTTCTCTTTTTTAATCTTGTCCGGGAAAACCAACGCTAAAGGTTTTGATTAGTTATCCAAAGCCAGTTAGTACAAGTTCTCCTTACTAACTGGCTTTTTTATCCAATTTATTATTAAAAATTGATCGTCCTTTTCGGTTTCTAACTAACTAAACCTGAAGTTCTGCTGACATCCATCACAAATATTATGCCTTTACCGGGTTTTTCGATATCCATAGTACCATTTATAGATTTAACTACCTTATCGGTTTTTTCTTTATTTAAAATTATCATTACAATTTCTTTTTCCGGTTCAATATCCATTGCGAAAAATTTTTCCTTTTCATGAATTCCCGATCCCCTTGCATTGATAATTGTTGCTCCCGTAGCGCCGGCGGCAGTGGCGGCATCTACAACATTTTCGCCCAATCCCCGCTCCACTATAGTAAAAATTACTTCATATTCCATATGGTCCTTACCTCCGCTTTTTAAATTACTGTCAGTTTTTATGCTGCTTATCATGTCTACTTTTTTTACAGGTGATGAAAAAATTATGCCATGATTAGGCCTGTTCATAGAAAACTTTTCCGTTAGAACTTCGTGGATTGGATTTTCGAGTTTTTTCCCGGAAACCATGAATACTATTTCTTTTTGCGTTTCATCAAGGCCTAACAAGCGCAAAAGATGGTTTTTAACCGTGCCTCTTCCCAGAAATATAGTTCCTCCCGATACACCGATTTTCTTGGCCTCAGCGAGAATTTGGCTTCCTATACCTGAATTAACTACTACCACGGATAAAATATAATCATTATTATTCAAATCCAATTCAACTCAACTCCTTTTTGGAAACCTTACGTTCATACATTAATCCTAAAACCTGTATGGCTATTAGCGGTGTTAAAGCTACCATTGCTATGACACCGAAAGCATCTAACAAAACATCTGCTCCCTCTACGGCCTCCGCAACACCTTGGGCAAAAGCCAAAATAAAAGTTGCAGTCATTGGACCGGAGGCAACCCCTCCTGAGTCAAAAGCGATGCCTACAAATAAGGTCGGCGCAAAATAAGATAAAGCTATTGCAATAATATATCCTGGAATTAGAAAATGCCATAATCTTATATGTGGCGACAGTATCCTTACCATAGATAGGCCGACGGCAATACCGACGCCTATTGATAACGCAAAAAGTATTGATTTTTTTCTAATATGCCCACTTGTAACATTTCTGATTTGTTCATTAAGTACATATACTGCAGGCTCAGCTAAAATAACAGTGAGACCGATGACAAATCCTATAGGTATGATAATCCAATTGTTTTCTATAGATGCCACGGCATACCCTATTGCGTTTCCCGCTTCCATAAATCCTGTATTAACTCCGGCCAAAAACAATACAAAACCCACAAATGTGTATAACAAACCTTTTAAAATTCTGTTTAGCTGTTTTTTTGGTAGCTTGAAATAAATTATCTGAAATACAAGAAATGTTATTAAAATTGGAAGCAATGACATGGTCACTTCAAAGATCAGTAATGGTATCTGTTTCAAAAAAGGCAGTATGATACCTTCATAATGTAACGGCTGCGGGAGACTACCTGTTAGAGTCTGTATATTGGAAAGCAAAGCCATGGTAAGCACAGCTATCATTGGACCTGCTGAAGCGATGCCAACCAATCCAAAGCTATCCAATTCGGAAGCCACTCCCGCTTGAGTTGATGAAACGCCAACGGCTAACGACAAAATAAAAGGTACTGACATGGACCCGGTTGTTGCTCCACCTGAATCGAATGCAAATCCTAAAAATGCCTCAGGAGCGAAAATCACCAGTAAAAATATTAACCCATATAACACTGTAAAAACTTTATGAATAGGTATCTTTAACACAATTCTTGCAAGACCCAATGCAACCATTATGCCTATTCCAATTGAAACCACTATTACAAAACTATTCTGGCTGATGAGACCCGAAGTTACTAAACTAACTTGTCTTGCTAAGACTTGTAAATCAGGTTCGGCGATATTGATAAAGAACCCAAGAATAAAACCAAGTATTACTAACATCCATATATTTTTCTTCCTTGTGATGGTCGAACCCATTAGATTTCCGATAGTTTGAATTCCAATCTCAACACCAAACAAAAAAATGGCTAGTCCAAATATAATAAATACAGAACCAACTACAAATCTTAACATTAACTGTGTTCCTATAGGTGCAATAGTAAAGTTAAGTATCAATACTATTACAAAAATGGGAAGAACTGATAATAGTACATCTTTAAATCTTTGCATGAGAATGTTCAAACGCATCTACCTTTCTAAGTACAAAACGTTAAAATAAATAGTAAGAGGACATGCATCATACCATTTGTAGAAATGTCCCCAATAATAGAACATATTTTAAGTCTAACGACGTTTGATAGAATTAAAACAATTAGAAGGACAAATGATCTAATATAATAATATCGTAAAAAAAGAGATTCTGCATCACTTTTTTAGTGTTCCCATAGATTTTTTGGGATTCCTTTGGAATTGAAGCTTCCTTAATATCGAGCAATAAACATTTTATCTGAGTCATAAAACCGCTAAAAATGCTTTTGAAATTCAAGAAACTGCTGATGATTTTCCGGGTTTTTCTTAAAAAACTTATTAAAAATATCAATATTTCTTACTGTGTCTATAGTCAAATGATGTTCAATCATTTCAGTTTGGCGAAGGATATTATCTTTCACGCCGATATTTTTTAAAAATGTCTCAACAATTCTGTGTCTTTTTAAAAGAAAATTTCCTATCTTAGCACCTTTTTCAGT
>JAQWCA010000219.1:2500-3801 GCA_028706065.1 Tepidanaerobacteraceae bacterium | reverse complement strand
AATTTTGCTTAGTTTTATATTTTCAGTATCTTCAACCACATATTTGAGATGATCAGCTGGATCTGTAGATGTTAAATGTACCTTAACACCCTTTCTAGCAAGAGCCACAGCAATGGTTGCAGCAATAGTTGTTTTTCCAACACCGCCCTTACCCATTGTAAATATCACTTTTTTACCTGCCCTATAAATATCTTCAATCAGAACATCTAGGTGTCTTAAATTTAAGGATTTGCTATAAATATTATTTTTTGCGTAATCGTCACTGTATAAAAATGTTCTAATATTATCAATACCTACAACGTTATAAGAACGAAGTGGTATAGTGAAAATTTTAAACTTTTTTAAACCCTGTGGCATATTTTCCAAAGCCTTTTGCTGCTTATCTAACATTTTACTCGAAACATCGTCAGTTGCTTCACTCAGTATACCATTGATAACTAAAACCTGATTGTTTATCCCTAGGTCACTAAGCTCATGGCTTGAACGTTCAGCTTCAATCAAAGGAGTTTCCTCCGGTCTTGAGACCAGTATCAAAGTTGTTTTATCCTTATCCGCAAGGTTTTCAACCGCATTCTTATACATATCCTTTTTATCTTCAAGTCCAGCGAGATGACCTAAACATGACGCCCCATGTGTACTTTCACTAATAAAATTACTCCAGGCTGATGGCAATTGCAACATACGAAGTGTGTGCCCTGTCGGAGCAGTATCAAAAATAATATAATCGTATTTATTCTCTGTGGATTTATCAGTGATGAAGTTCGAAAACTGGTCAAAAGCTGCAATTTCAACTGTACATGAACCTGAGAGTTGTTCCTCCATATTTACAATTACACTATCCGGCAACTTCCCCCTATATGGAGCAATAACCGATTCCCTATACTCTCTGGCAGCTTCCTCCGGGTTAAGATTTGCCACAACTAAACCCGGCACTCCATCAATCGGCACACCTTTGCCATCAAGCTCAGTATTAAAAACATCCTGCAAATTGGATGCAGGATCAGTGCTTATAAGGAGAACACTTTTTCCATTATCAGCTAAATTTACTGCCACAGCACAAGCGGTTGAGGCTTTACCTACACCACCCTTTCCTGTGAAAAACATATACTTAGTCAGATTTATCCCATCAAAACTAAATGGCTCATAATTATTCTTTGACATCTTAACAGCACCCCTTTGGTCCGCAGCAACCACTCTTCTTTTGAGCTTTTGCGCTTATTTCCACCCCTAACCATACCGAAAATTCTTCGTTTGTCGGGTAGCTTTTAGTTTTTACAATTTCACCATCTAAAAGTGTTACA
>JAQWCA010000022.1 GCA_028706065.1 Tepidanaerobacteraceae bacterium | reverse complement strand
CCACCGATACTTCCACCTGACAGGCGTGACGCTCTGGCCCTAACACCCGAACCGAATCAAAGTGACCCTTGGGGCCTATGACTTTTATCGTTTCTTCGGCAGCAAACTCACCCGGCTGACCCAAAAATTTCTTGACCTTAAGGGAATTGTCGCCGAAAAGGATTTTTCTGGTCTGCTCATCTATGTGAACATGTCTGTTGGATACGGTCACCGGGACCGGGATTTTTGTTTCTCGGGTAATAATTTCTCCAACTATAGCTCTTATCAGTTCATCCTTTTTCATGGCTCATACCCCTGTCTCACATACTTTCCCGCTTTTAGGCGACACATCATGACATAGAGAGCACTGCTCATACGGTTCAAGGCTTTTATTATGTCTTCCCTTTGAAGGCCATCTATTGGATGGAAAAAAGCTTCAACTGCGGCGATCTCTGTTTCTCTTACCTGGGTTCTTACCAAATTTAGGTGTGCCATCATATCCCCCATGTCATGGGAAGGCATGAAATGAGATATGCCCAGGGTCTTTTTCGGATTATGGGAAATCTCCCGAATCTCCTGCTCCGTCAAGTCGAATAAAGTATACTCTTCCAACGGTTCTGACAAGACCTCGGCTCTTAAGATATTCCTTGAAAGTGCCAATACTTCTTCCAAGTCTTTTGTCATATCCTCCATCTTGTATTGATTTGATTTCACTTGGGCTAGGATTATATGGGCTTCCAGGGAATCTATCTTTCCACGAAGTTTTATCCTGGAATGGTATTTTGGAACAAGGTTATTGCCATGCAAATGAGTATACGCTTCAGGCTTTTTATCAATACTGGCACCAACTCCCACTAATAAGTATCTTGGCTTTTTTACAGCTTTGTCATCATCAGCAGGTGTGCTATATTTATCAGCGTCTTTTTTCTCTACCATCTGCCCTGATTTCTCATCATCGGTAAAAACTATGTCAATTTTGTTTTCCGAAAGAAAACTGCGGGCCGACGGGGTCAGAATGGTACCCGATGGCACCTTGTAGACCGTGACCGGGCCCATTTTTTTAAGGTTGGAGCGGAGGTCAATTTCAGTCAAGACTTTCACATTTTTCACCCTCCCCGCTGCTTAAAATTTTGCCAGTGTAGAAACTATTCCGAAGTAAATGATTGTTTTTAATAGCGGGCGGTCAAAGACCGCCCCTACTTACTTGGGTATTATTCTTTTTTATCCAACCTTGGCAGGATATATTCCACATCACCATGGGGTCTGGGTATGACATGGACGGAAATAAGTTCGCCCACTCTGGCTGCTGCAGCTGCTCCGGCGTCGGTGGCAGCCTTGACGGCTCCCACATCACCTCTGACCATGACTGATACAAGACCGCCGCCTACATGCTCTTTACCGATGAGAAATACATTAGCAGCTTTTACCATGGCATCGGCTGCCTCAATAGATGCCACCAATCCTTTAGTTTCAATCATTCCCAATGCAATCTGATTGTCTGCCATTTTTATCTTGCCTCCTTAAATTTTTATACGGAAATTTTTTTAAGGACTTCCATAACAATCTTTTTAACTACTTCTTCGTCTTTATCGGTTTCAACCTGGGATGAAAATAGCTGTCTTTGTAAATCCTCTGGGCTTATAATTTCATAAGCCAACCTTTTTATATTGAGTAGGTTCATGGGACCTACATTGTCAGAAGTGGAATTTCCGCCCAGTGTCCCACATCCCAGGGTGAGGGAGGGTACTAGACCCGTGGTTCCTCCAATGGCGCCGAGGCATGAGGGTGTATTTACCACAATGCGTGAGGCGGGTTTTTCCAGTGCAAAACGGGTTATCACTTCATGATCTTCTGAGTGTATTGACAGGCTGTGACCCATACCGCCCAATGTCAGCAATTTTTTCGACAGTTCACAGGCCTCCTGCCAGTTTTCCACTTCATAATAGGCCAGAATAGGGCTGAGTTTTTCCCGGGATAGGGGGAAGTTCATGCCAACCCCGCCAAGTTCAACGACCAACGCCTTGGTATCCGGGCTAACCTTTATCCCAGCCCTTTCTGCAATGTAAGTCGCCGGTTTCCCAACAATATCAGGATTCAAACTTCCATCACAGCGAAAGGCATGGCGTTCCAGTTTGTGAATGTCTTCTTCCGGCAAAAACGCCCCACCACGATCCTTTAATACCAAGCGCACTTCCTGGCCATTTAACTTCTCACATATTAGAGCCTGCTCTGAAGAACATATCGTGCCATTGTCAAATGTCTTGCTGTCAATTATGGCCTTTACAGCTTTGTTAACATCTGCACTTCTTTCAATATAGGACGGAACATTGCCGGGGCCGACGCCAAATGCCGGTTTACCGGAACTGTATGCGGCTTTCACCATACCGCTGCCTCCGGTTGCCAGAATCACTCCGGTATCCGGATGTTTCATTAGAATATTTGTAGCTTCAAGAGTGGGATAATGGATACACCCGATTATCCCCTCCGGTGCCCCTGCGTGGACTGCAGCTTTATGCATGATCTCAGCAGTCTGGCTGGTACAGTCCACAGCTCTGGGATGGGGACTGAAAACCACTGCATTGCGAGATTTTATTGCTATCAATGCTTTGAACAGAGCAGTGGATGTAGGGTTAGTTGTAGGTGTCAGTGCTGCTATAACACCAATAGGTTCCGCCACATCATAGACTCGATTTTTTTCATCTGCATGAATTATTCCTACAGTCTTCAGGTCTTTTATGCCTTCATAAACCCTTTTTGTGGCAAACAAGTTCTTTACAACTTTGTGCTCATAGACACCTATCTCGGTCTCTTCCACCGCTACTTTGGCCAGCCATTGAGACGCTCGCATCCCTTCTTCCGCCATAGCTTTAACGATCTTGTCGATTTCCTTTTGGGTTAAAGTTGCCAGGATTTTCTGAGCATCCTTGGCTTGCTGAATTAGATTTCTTACTTCTTGAATGGAAAGTAAATCTCTGTCAATCTTCATCATTTTTATCGATCCCTTCCCTCCTTTGCGATAAAGGCCATTATGACATCCAGCAATTCCTTTTTTCTCATGTTGGAGATCTGGGATTTGTCAATATCTTCTATCGGCAAAGCTCTCATTACTTTTCTTAAAATCCTCACACCGTATTTGTCTAACCTTCTGTCCTCCTGAAGAGCCAACTCTTCCTTTGTATCAACGAGCATTTCTCTAAGTCGAACTACTGCAGCTTGTAAGTCATCTTCACTGTAAGAACCGTTGCTTTCGTCCTTGTCTTCATCATCGTCTGTTTCTTCATCTGACTCTTCACCAGCTATTTGTTGGTTATAATCATTTCCACCTTCCTTGAAATCTGAGCCCTTTGCATCCAGTTCATCGAGGCTTGTGCCTTCTAGCCCGGAGCAGCTTTCAACCCTCATATCAATTTGCTCAATTACGCTCATGGTATCACCGGCCGGGCGCGGGATAACATGGATACCCACCACTTCGCCTACTTTTCCGGCGGCGACTGATCCTGCATCTACCGCGGCCTTTACAGCTCCTACATCCCCAGTTACGATAACGCAGACGAGACCACCGGTGGTAAAGCGATATGACATAAATTCCACATTGGCTGCCTTCAAGCAGGCATCCACCGCTTCTACCGCGGCCACCAGGCCCCGAGTTTCAATAAGGCCTATGGCATTTTTGCTCATATATATCACTCACTTAATACCTCTTTGGATATGCGGCAACTTCCATTACTGCCGCTGCAAAAGCATCACATGCAGCTTTGCAAGCCGATTGACTTCCAGTTAAAAGGGCTCCGGCAAAATTGGTTTCCGAAGGCGGCCCAAAGAAGGTGGTCATTTGAACTTCCGCCGCTTTGATGGCCGCATCCACTGCATATATAGCCTCAATAGGCGGGGCAATAAGATATGCCAAGGGTTCCCCTTCCCGTATCTCACTCATTCCAGAAAGAAATGAACCAGTCCGGGAAATACATTGCGCATAGAAGGCTGTCTCCCCTTCTTCATCGGCAGCCCAGAAGAAGGCATCATTTTCAGCAAAATCTATTGCTGCATTTACACCGCTTTTTACCTCTGCCGGATTTGGGCCGGCCAGTATCCCGATAAATTCACCGGAAAGCGGTCCTGAGGCGTGGGCAGCACCGGCATAGAAGGATTTTGCATATACGACTTCTACATCTGCCTTTTTCGTAGCTTCATCGATGGCAGTATATCCTACATCATCGATGTTCATGGTTATCATACCTATACTTCGATGTTCGGGTTTTAAGTTTAGTTCTTTTTTCAAGTAGTCATTAACATTGGGAATAAGCTTAACTGCCAGTACATCGGCTTTAATAGGCTTGAATCCGTACATTCCTGATTACCTCCTTTTATTCATTTAATTTCAGGCCGCTGGCCTTAGCGTCAAATATTTTTTTGACGACACTGGCTACATGGGCTCCGGCTTCCACTGGTGGAAGACCACCGTCATGAATATTGGAAACCAAGGTTCGATCTGATTCTATGGTATTTTTATTGGGTTTATAGCACATATAGGCACTCATACTCTTGGCGGTCACCAAACCCGGCCTTTCTCCTACAAGCTCTACCAATACTGTGGGGTTCAGTAATTCACCGATGTCATCCATCAGTGCAACTCGGGCATATTTCACAAAAAATGGTTTACCCATCTTTAATCCGTAATTTTTGATAGCCTCCTCAAAAGCCGGAATGAAATCTAGGGCATTTGACTCAATAGCCGTTGAGCTGAGCCCATCCCCTACGACCAATTGCACATCGGGTGCTTTTGTACATTCTTTCAATATTTTTTCCTTGGCCTCTTCCGAAAGTTTTCTTCCCATATCCGGCCTGGTGAGATATTCGTCTTTATCCTTTACAATGGTTTGCACTGTGAATAGTCCCAGCTTTTCTATAAGTTCCGAATCTACTTCCTTTAAGACTGCATCTTTAGCTGATGCCAAATCCATTTTAAATCTAAGCCATGTATCCACTTTAAATCGAGTGCCCGCCCTCCAAATGCCGATGCGAGCCGGAGTTGTGCTCTTTATTCTAGCCAGACCTTCTGGGTCTTCAGGACTGGGTATTTCCGACCACTCGGATAAATCCCGTTCACCCAAATCAGGCAGCATCTCACCTTCATCGCAATTATCAACCGCCGATGGAATTTCCTGAGCCAAAGCAGTAGTATTACCTTCACCTTCAAGGTTCTTAATATTAAGCTCTTTTATTACACTTTCCACCAATTCCCGAATATCTTTTTCCGTTATCATTTTTTCTACCCCCTCACTTCAAAAAAATGGTGGGATCTCCGGCTCTGGGTGTTAGCATACCGTCTTTCATAATTCCCATCTTTTCAACCCATGGTTCAAATTCGGGACAGGGTCTAAAGCCGAAGGTCTGCCGAATTGTAGCCACATCATGGTAACTGCCACACTGGTAGTTGAGCATTATGTCATCACCCATGGGCACCCCAATAAAATAATTGGTACCGGCAACTGCCAAAAGTACTGCTAGATTTTCGATATCATCCTGGTCTGCCTTCATATGATTGGTATAGCACACATCAACACCCATTGAAATCCCCGTCAGTTTGCCCATGAAATGGTCTTCTAATCCTGCTCTTATAACTTGCTTGCTGTCATATAAGTATTCAGGTCCGATAAAACCTACAACAGTGTTAACAAGTAGCGGTTTATACCTCTTGGCCAAACCATAGCACCGAGCTTCCATGGTCACCTGGTCTGTGCCGTAGTGGGCATCGGAGGAAAGCTCTGCCCCCTGCCCTGTCTCAAAGTAAAAGTAGTTGGGGCCGCGGCTTGTGCCGTATTTTTTAATTAGATCATAGGCTTCGTCTAGCATTTCTACAGAAATACCAAAAGCCTCATTTCCTTTTTGGCTACCGGCTAAGCTTTGAAAAACTACACCTACGGGAACGCCCTGTCTAATGCATTTGATCTGTGTAGTCACATGGGCTAGTACAGAGTGTTGAGCAGGTATATCCCATTTGACGATTAAGTCATACAGGGTATTTAAGAGTTTTCCTACATTTTCCGGGTCATCAATGCACGGATTGATGCCGAGAACTGCATCACCCACACCAAAGCTCAAACCTTCCAGTGTTTCTGCCACAATAGCCTCAATATCATCGGTAGGATGGTTAGGCTGTAACCTGGAACTCAGGGTTCCCGGCAATCCCACTGTAGTGTTGGCATGAGCCACTCTTCTTATCTTAGCGGCGCCGGCAACTAGATCCATGTTTGAACAAAGCTTAGCCACAGCTGCTACCATTTCACTTGTGAGGCCTTGGCTTACCCAGTCAATATCATCCCATGTTGTTCCATTATCAAAAATATATTCTTTTAATTCTGCTACAGACCAACTCTTAATCTTTGAATAGGCAGCTTCATTTACCTGATCTTGAATGACTCTGGTAACTTCGTCTTCCTCATAGGGAACAACAGGATTATTGCGCAGATCTTCCAAGCACATGTTGGCCAAAACTTGTTTTGCAGCTACTCTCTCTTCATCGGACTCGGCAGCTACCCCAGCCAGAATATCACCGGATCTTTCATCATTGGCTTTGGCTAAAACTTCTTTTACATCTTTGAATTTGTAAACATTTCCCTTTACACGGGTTTTGAGAATCATTCCACCTACCCCCTTTTTAACTGTTTGAAAATACTAGTGTCTTGATTACAACGGGAACTACTCCACCATCATAAAGCGGTGCTCCTATGTCAATATAATCGCCCTCCTTCATTGTAAGTTGATCTATGGAAATAACTGGTCTGGACTGGCTTAAGGTGTTTTTGAGAAGATTGCCAAAGGCTTTTCCTATATCATCTTCACAGATGACTACCAACGGACCTTTTTGAGTGACTTTTCTTGTGCCTGCTGCTATAGCATTAGCCAAACTCTTTATTTTGTAAAAAGAATTGCCAAATGTTTTGGGTACCACAATTGCAGGTAATATGCTGATGTCCTGACTGGAAAACTTATCAGCCTTTGTGGCAATTTCAGTTGTCACATCGTAAAAATCGTCAGTTTCAGTCAAACAAATGGCTGGAAGATCTCTAAAAGGAAGCACCTCCGGGTCTGACACGTATATAGTGGAACCACTGAGCTCCGTGGTATGTACCCCTGCTCCGATGACTGTTGCGTATATGGTTTCATCGGGTTTTAACACTTGGATCGATTCGCTGTCTATAGCTTTTTTTAATTCTAACGCCAACACCGGTCCCAAATCACCAAAACGAGTCATGGTTTTTTCATCATAAGCATCGTCTTCCTCATAAAACAATCGACCTACTCCACCGGAAAACATCACATAATCGGGTGCAATATTTTCTACAAGTTCTCCCAAAGCCAGAGCCTTTGCCAAAGTGTTGGGCTTTCCTTTTAAAGTAGAGATTAAGGCTTCTGCCAAAACACCTCCAATTTTATTAATATCACGGATCGAAAGTGATTTATTTTTCTCAAGAGTGATACCCAGATGTTGTGCCGTGACTTCTCCTCCACTGATAAAACCTTCAACCCGGTTAGTCCAAGGCTCAAATCGTATGAGCCTTCCCCCTATATCAGCACATATAGTAGCAGTAAGTTTACCATCTGCAAAAATGGAAATGTTGGTAGTACCACCTCCTGCATCCACATTGGCTACAGTAGCGTGGTTTTGGGCTGAGTAGCCGGCTGCTCCGGAACCTAAACCGGCAATATATGCTTCAAGGTGAGGGCCTGCCGTAGCCACCACAAAAGAACCCGCCATACGGGAAATGGCCTTTAAAACACTTTCGGCGTTCTCCTTTCGTGCCGTATCGCCGGTGATTATGACAGCCCCAGTTTTTATCTCCTCCATATCAACCCGAGCTCTGTTGTACTCATCTTTCACTATCTCCTGGATTCCCTTAAAATTTATAGTTACTTCATCAAGCAAGGGAGTGAAATAAACATCACTGCGATAGATGATAGCCTTATCTATGATTTCTATCTTGGGCACTACAAAGCCAGATGCCACATTTTTTATTTTTAATTTACTTATAACCACAGATGTGGTAGTTGTGCCAATGTCGATGCCAACACTGAATATTTCCTCGATTTTGCTCAAACAGATCACCTTCTCTTCTCTAAATGGAAAAATACCACTAATATAAAAAAGCCCTGCCATATACATATATAAAATCATGCATACGTCAGGGCTACTTTGCCCGAAGAAAGACTCCGTTGTCTTTCAAGTGTTACATGCTAGCAAATTCATTGCTCAATATAATGCTTTTAGCAATTTCAATCATGTCAAGGCGCTTTTCCATACTGAGCCCCTGGATTCTTCGATAAGCATCTCGCTCCTTCATATCATATCTATCCATTAGGATTCCCTTGGCTATTTCTACAATCTTCCTTTTTTCTAATTTGCCTTTCAAGTCAGCATTTTCTTCTTTTAGCTTTTGAATCCCAAGCCACTTGGCTACAGCCACTTTCAACGCTGGGTAAACTTCACTTTCATTTATAGGCTTTACAAGATACCCGTAGACACCTATACTTGTTGATTCTTCAATGAGCTCCTTTTGATTATAGGCTGTGAGCAGAACCACCGGGCAAATCTCCTCTTCGATGAGAATCTTTGCCGCTTCCAAGCCATCAATACTGCCGGGCATCTTGATATCCATGAGAGCTGCATCAGGCATAACCGAACGCGCTAGATTTACCGCGGTTTCGCCATCTGATGCTTCAGCTACTACTAGACAATGATGTTCCATCAGTATTTCTATCAAATCCATTCTAATTATCGGTTCATCATCCACCACCATAATCCGCATAGAATACCTCCTCTACTAAAAAGAAAGGGAATTTAACTTCCACCTTAGTTCCGCACTCGTCAATGATATTTATAATTCCTTTTAGGTCTTCTTCCACCAAGGTCCTAATGATATTTAGTCCAAGGCTCTTTGAGTTGTATATATCTTCTCTTTTAAAGCCTATGCCATTGTCTACAACCATCAGCGATATTTCATTACCTTCCTGTTTTACCTCTACATTGATAATCCCACGATCTCTGCAAATAAAAGCATGCTCTAGGGCATTATGCACCAGTTCATTTATAATTAAGATAAGTGAAGTAGCTTGCCGAGAAAAGAGCGTGAAGGAATCACAAGTGAGATTAATTACTATATGTTTATCCCTGTCCACCATATTATGAATAATCATATCTATCATCTGTGTCAATACATTGCGCACATCTACCATATCCATTCCTTCTTTGGAAAGCACCTCGTGGACCACCGCTATACTTAAAATACGGCTTATGCTGTCATGGAGTGCTTTTTTAGTCTGTTCAGAATCCACTCTTCGGGCTTGAAGGCGAAGGAGACTGGCTACTGTCTGCAAATTGTTTTTTATTCTGTGATGAATTTCTTTTATAACTACTGATTGAAGCATTAATTCCTTTTCCTTGACGCGAATCTCCGTTATATCTCTTATCAACATCAAAGCCCCGGCTGCCGTTTCGTCAAAGCTCTTTAGGGGAACAGAGGTAAAGGCTAGGTTTAATCCTCCTATTTGAGATTCTATATACATCTGTTCCGCTAAAATATCATTTCTAAAATCAAGTTCCGGAAGTATGTCGATTATTCTCTTTCTCTTGATCTCCTTACCCCTAAAATCAATTCTGTCAAATACATCTCGTGCGGCAATATTGTAATAGGTTATTTCACCGTTTTTGTCGAGGATGAGTAATCCATCGGGAAGAAAATCTGAAACTTGCCCCTCTGCAAAGGCAATTTTAAAAAGGGTCTCGGAAAGTTGCTCTGCGGTCTCCATCAAATCTTTGACCTTCTTTTCCTGAGATACCTGTTCAGTGATATCCTGCTCCATTATCAACACACCTATGGTCCTGCCACTCTTGCTGGTGATGGGAACAACACTTTGTTTGATGGGAACTCCTTCCTGGCTTATGCCCCTCATACCTATGGTTGGCAGTCCTGTTTGCATGGTCCTTAAAACTGCCGGCTCATTTTTCCGCAATGCAAGCTGTCCGGATACAGAAAACCTATACAGTGATCTAGCTGTCCTAGGCTTAGCCTCTGCTACAACAATGGCGGCATTGGGGTCTTTAGTGACACAATCGATAAATATATCCGCCTGGGTAAGATCGGCTGTGATCTGCAGCATTTCAGCGATCTTATCTATTATCTTTATGTCATCGGACCTTAAATCTGCGTATTGCCGACAAATCTCGGCAACTCCTTTTACTAGGGCCATAAAAGTCACCTCATGAATGGGTTATTGGTGCGGGAGAAAACTTCAGGACTTCCTGAAGCACATCTATTACTTGTTTTAAAGAGACCTCTACCGATGCCACATCTCCGGTAATAACCAGGGAGCCGCTAAATCTATCCAAAAAACCAATATCAACACCGGCGGCTTTTGTAGCTATATCGGCTGCAATGATAGCTCCTTCGCTAGGGGTGATGGTCATTATGCCGATAGCCCCAGTTACTTCAAGGCCAAGCTTTTTGTACAGGGAAAGGTCGGGGCTGGCAATAAGGTGGGCTAAGGTGATTTGTTTCCCAGGAACATACTCTTGTATGATTCTTTGTTTATCTTCCATAATCAATCACATCCTCCACCACCTTTATTTTAGTATGAAAAAAATAACGATGATAAAATTATATGGCTGATGTTCCTCTTTTATTACAACCTATTTTTCGCTGCGTTTTCTTAATAAAGTCAATTATTATTATATTCAACCTGCTTTTGGTAATTCCTTCTTTTTCTTCCCATATATTTTTAGACAAAATAAGCTACATTTAGAGTATTTATAGAACAAATACTCCTAACGCAGCTTCATCGCTATCCGAAAAGACGCCGTTGTCCTTCCTTATATTTAGTTTGTACATCATATTTATTTTATTATACAGTAGTTTATGAAATATTTCAATATTATTTTTATTTATTTTATTGCAAGATTTCCATGGCTTAATTTCCAAAGTAAATTCTACCCCCTTCTCTTCATAAGGTGGAAGTTAATTAGAAAAACATCAAAGGTAGAAGTTACTTTGACAGAAAAGTGATATATAATAATTACTAATTGCTATGTATTCCGGTACCTCTTTTTTTAAGGAGGTCTTTGACGTGGCAAAACATAAACATCTGACCTTGGAAGAAAGATTTACGATTGCTAATCTTCTAGATAAAAATTATTCTTTCAAGGGAATTGGTAATGAGTTAGGAAAGAACTGTACTACCATTTCTAAGGAAATACGAAAGCATATCGTTTTTAAGAAAACCGGCGCTTACGGGCGTCCTTTCAATGCCTGCTTACACCGCTCATCCTGCGATGTCCGAATGCTCTGCTCTCCGTGTTCTTCCCGCAGGAAATATAGTTTCTGCAAATTTTGCAAGTTATGTAATTCAAAATGCCCTGATTTTGAACAGGAATTCTGCAAGCGGCATAACAAACCGCCATATGTCTGTAACGGCTGTGAAAAGCTTAAGTCTTGCACTTTGGAGAAGCATTTCTACCATGCTGCTGAAGCACATACTGAGTACAGGGAAGTCCTAGCTGAATCCAGATCTGGCATATCTCTTTCAGAGAGTGAGATAAAACATTTGGATACCTTGGTTTCACCGCTAATCATGCGCGGACAGTCCCTTAATCACATTTGTGCTAATAACATGGATTCTCTCATGGTCAGTGAAAGCACCCTTTACAGGCTTGTGGATTACAACCTGTTTTCTGCAAGGAACATCGACCTTCCAAGAAAGGTACGTTACAAACCCAGGAAGTATAAGAAAAATTTCAAGGTAGACAAAGGTTGCAGGATTGGTAGAACATTTGAGGACTTTCAGAAATTCATGAAAGAACATCCTCAGTTTTCGGTTACTGAAATGGATTCAGTGGAAGGAAAAAAAGGCGGTAAGGTGCTTTTAACCATTCACTTTGTTAAATCTGAACTCATGTTGGCTTTTATCAGGAATTCCAATGATTCTCAGTCAGTCATTGATGTGATTGAGAAGTTGTATTTCGAACTTAAACAGGACGTTTTTATGGCCCTGATGCCGGTCTTACTCGGCGACAACGGAAGTGAATTTTCTAATCCGACGGCCCTGGAGTTTGACTGTCAGAAAAACCGCAGGACTTATGTCTTTTACTGTGATCCTTCTTCACCTTACCAGAAAGGTTCGGCTGAAAAAAACCACGAGTTCATACGGTTGTTTATTCCCAAAGGCGAAAGTATGGATGCTTTCACGCAGAAGAATATCACCCTTATGATGAATCACATAAATTCCTACAGTCGTGAAAGTCTGGGTAATAAGAGTCCTTATGAAGTGTTTTCTTTTTTGTATGGAGAAGATATTTTGAAACGACTGGGTTGTACAATGATCCCTGCTAATGAAGTCACTTTAAAACCTTCTATATTCAGAAAGAAATGAGAAAACCCCAATAATGGATAAAGCATACCTTAAAGAGTATGATCTGACAGGAAAGGAGAGACTTTGAGAATACATGCCCGATGAAACTTAGTGAAAAAAATGTCCATAAATTGGTATAGAATGAGATGGTATTTATGCAAATTCATAGTATTTATTATGAAAACGGTAACTAGATGAATTATCTGAATAAGGTTTGAAGAAGAACTACATGAAAATATGGTAACAATGACACAGCCTACACTAAGTCTCTGTTACCATAACCCAAAAGAGATACCGAAATATCAGCCCATAATTCCATATGATGGGTGGAATTTACTCTGAGAAAAAAACAGCTAATTTTCACTCTTTGTTTCATATACCCATTTTTTCTCAGATTCATCTCTAATCTACTTGTATTGTACTAAAAAAAGTGCAAAAAAGCCATCCTTTTTTAGAAAATTTTAGGAAAGGATGGCTTTGGATGGAATTTACTTCAGGAAACTGGAACTTACCTTGAAATTTAACCTTCTAAAAAAATTAATCCTTTTTGAGTATTTATACCTGATGTGGCTTCGAACATTTTTTGCTCTGCATCTATGCCGATGTTTCTTATCTTTGGAAGAATGAGTTGGACATCATCCTCGTCCATTCCGATCTGTGCGCAAAACGCCATGGGAAAAACAAGGACAGTGGAACTCTTTAGAAAAGTGAAAAAGTCCATATCATCGTGAGCACCGTTACTGACCGGTGAGACCAGACCCGGGGAGGGAAAGGATGATGCTTCAAAGAGCATGGACCTTAAAGATAATTCAGCTATTATCATTGCTTCTTTACTTAGAACCATTTTTAGCTTCCTCAATCAGCAATTCTATTTTTTTCTGTAATTCTGTCAAGTCATGTGCCTTTTCCCGCACACATATAACCGCTGTTTCATCACAAACTAAACATTTTCTCGGGCTCTGACCTATATCTTTTCTTTCGACTTTTCTATAGGGGTAATCCATAACATCGATATCAAAAAGCCGACCTATTACATGATCGTCTTCGATTGGCACTGTCTCACGCTTGATGTTTTCGGCTTTGCCTTTTAAAACCCCAATAAAGAACGGACCTGCTTCATTGGATTTAAAGATTTTACACTCATAATCAAAGAAACTTAATGTCTTGAGCATTTCATTAAAAATAAACAGTGAATTGACATTTAATTTATCCGGTCCGGGGTAATTTACAGTAGCAACCAGAATGGGCGATTGGTAAGCTTTCAGTATGGCCTTTTCTAGTTCATATCTTTTTTCTCTGCCATCTAATATCTGATCAATCATTTGAATACCCCTTTATTTTAGCAATGATACTCCGCCCCTCGTGAGTATCTAAGAAATCTAATGTTGTTGCTGGCAAAAGCTCTCTCAGGGTTTTTTTATCATTGTTTTTAATGCACTCTCTCGCTCTTGAGGCTGAGACAGCCGTGCCTTCAACTTTTATTCTGGGAATCTCTACGAAATCTATACCTTTTTTAGGCAGTACTTCCCTCATAACCTTATTGTATGTTGCGGTCATCGGATCATATGGTTCTGAACCGGCAAATCTTTTTCTTATATTAAGTATCGGAGCAATATATCTTGAGAAAATATCAATGTCGAGCAAAGCTTCAGCTTGAGTTTTTTCATCCATTCTTTTTATAAAGTAACCGGGAAAGGTGGCAGAAGATATAATATAATCACCTCCATCAAGGATAACGGCATTTTGTATATCCTTCGTTCCTTCCACTACCAACTTTTTTCTCCATTTAAAAGGGAAAAGAGACTTGTCTTCTTCAACAATAAAAATATACAGCCGGTCACATAGCTTGCTAGTGGTGGATATAAGATATTTGTGACCTAAGGTAAAGGGATTACAATTCATTATGATACAGCCATTTAGCGTATCTTGTGAAATGTGTTTTTTTAGTTCCTGTTGAAAATCACTAATGCAGTCTATACCATTTTCCAACAACACTACACTTTTTCCGGTGGCCAAATACTTGTATCCGATGTTTTCAAATATATTTCTGTTCTCTTCACGGGTAAAAATAAAGGTTTTATATATTCCCTTTTGTGCAAGCCGTTTATTCATTTCACTTACTAAACCAGTAGAGATATTTGTACCCCGATAATTTTCATCCACTGCAAAGCATTTTAAAACTTTGCCGCTGTATGAGCATGTAGCCACAAGTTTATCTTTATCAAAAAATCCTATGCTCTCCTCAATATCTTCATCTAAGACTAAATCAAAGCGAGATAAAAATCCAATTAGTGTTTCTTTCTCCTTCGGCAAGGAAATCTGAATATCTCTTAAATCCAGATAGTTATGCATTAACGCACCTCTCGGATTACATCTATAGCTGTGCCATCTCTGTATTCTTCTATGGCAACAATCCTGTCATTCACTTTTATTTCTTCAGGTACACCACACATACTGTAAGCAATCTTTCTGAGTCCTTTGATATCTACTATGGGAAGTTTAAAATCAATGAGTTTTTTTTGCAGCTCCTCACGTCTCGGATTTACGGCTATACCATATTCGGTAACAAGCACATCTACTGTCTCTCCCGGGGTAGTCACCGTCGTTATGTTTTCCACCACTATGGGCAGTCTAGCTCTCACAAGATTGGTTACAACTATGGCAAGTTTACTGCCGGCAGCTGCATCTTTGTGACCTCCGGAACCACCCATGATTACGCCATCAGATCCGGTGGTAACATTTACATTGAAACTTTCATCTATTTCAGTTGCACCCAATATCATTACATCTAGATTGTTTACAACTGCGCCTTTTGTATGTGGATTGGCATACACTGAAGAAGATATCTCCCTGTGATTCTTGTCATTTTTTAAAGATTCCACGGACTTTAAATCAAAACATTGAGTATCTAAAAGGACCTTTAACAGTCCCTCACGCAGCAAATCTACAAAAAATCCCGTAATACCACCATGACCAAAACTTCCTACAATAGCTTTCTCTCTCATTTTATCCCTTAAGAAGCTGGCTACAGCCAATGATGTTCCGCCGGCTCCGGTCTGAAACGATAAACCCGGAGACAGAAGGCCTGAAGCCTCAATGACATCTGCCGCAAGAGCTGCTATCTTTAATCCCACGGGGTCTTTTGTAATATTTGTAGAACCTGATACAATACCCTTAGGATCGCCTATTTTATCTACTTTTACTACATAGTCAACTAGTGTTTGGTCTATGCTAACCGATGTCAAAGGATACTCTACCAAGTTGTCTGTGATGGCAACTACCTTATCAGCATATCTAGCATCAGAGTAAGCATACCCCAGTGAACCACAGGCCGAAGGGCCTTCAATGCCATTTATGTTTCCATACGTATCGGCGGTAGGCGCCGCAATAAACGCTATGTCTATATGGAGTTCTCCTGACTCAATGGCTCGATCTCTTCCCCCGTGTGAGCGCATAATTACCGGCTTGTCGAGAATACCCCTGGAAATGGCTTTAGCTACCGGACCCAACATATAATTGGATTCGATACCCGTCACTACACCATTTTTAATATGCCCAACCAATGGTTCATGGCAATTAAACAATG
>JAQWCA010000218.1 GCA_028706065.1 Tepidanaerobacteraceae bacterium | reverse complement strand
TACCACAAATACCTTTGGCGCAAATCGGTACAAACTCGGTAAATCCGGTTATAGTGTTGAGGAAATTGTAAAAAACGGTGTTAGGATAGCCCAGATGTTTATGAAGCAAAAGCGGCAATTCTTGCGGCCAAGGAAAACAGTGACCTCCCTGTGATTTGTACAATGACCTTTCAACAGGATGGCAGAACTCTAACCGGAACAGACCCATTGACAATGGTGAATATCGTTCAAGGTTTGGGGGTAAAAGCTTTAGGTCTGAACTGTTCTCTCGGACCAAAAGAAATATTGCCTTTGATTGCAGAAATTCTTAAATATTCCAAGGTGCCTGTAATGGCTCAACCCAATGCGGGTCTCCCGAAAGTTGTCGATGGAAAAACTGTATTTGATATAGAACCCCAAGTCTTTGCCAATTACGCAAAAATCATGGCTGAAAAGGGTGTCACCATCCTCGGAGGCTGTTGTGGCACAAATTCAAATCATATTAAAGCTTTAAAGAGAAAACTGGCAGATTTAAAACCGGTACAACGGAAAGTCGAGAAAATAACCGCTGTTAGCTCCGCCTCTGAAACAACTATAATCGGTAAAGGCATCTCCATTGTCGGTGAGAGGATAAACCCTACTGGGAAAAAAAATCTTAAAAAAGCCCTTAGAAATAATGACACCGAATATATACTGCATGAAGCTGTAAAACAAAGGGATGCAGGGGTTCATATTCTCAATGTTAATGTTGGGTTACCGGATATACATGAAAAGGCAGTAATGGTGAATGTTATAAAAGAAATACAAAGCATAGTAAATCTTCCCCTTCAGATTGACAGTTCAATAGGGGATGTTATCGAGGCTGCCGTCCGGATATATAATGGCAAACCATTGATTAATTCTGTCAATGGGAAACAAAAAGTTATGGAGGAGATATTCCCCATTGCCAAAAAGTACGGGGCTTGTGTAGTATGCTTGACATTGGATGAAGGTGGAATACCGGCAAAGGCTGAAGAGCGTCTGAAAATTGCCAAAAAGATAGTCCAAAAAGCCGCAGAATTTGGCATAGACAGAGAGGATTTAATCATTGATTGCCTTGTACTCACAGCTTCAGCCCAGCAAGACCAGGTAATAGAGACAATAAAAGCTCTTACAATGGTCAAGGAAAAACTCGACGTCAAAACCACTCTGGGCATAAGCAATATTTCTTATGGACTGCCGAAAAGAGAACTGCTCAATCGGACTTTTTTAGCTGCTGCCCTCAAAGCTGGGCTGGATGCACCCATTCTCAATCCTTTAGATGAAGAAATGACAGGTATTATCAACGCATTTAATGTGTTGTGGGGAAATGATAAAAATGCTGCCAACTATATTGCAACTTATGGAGGGTTAAAAAAGAAACCTGCCCTAACAGAGCCGTCAAAGCCAAACTTAGAAAAAATGATTATAAATGGAATAAAAGAAGAAGCTGCATCAATGACAAAAGTCATGCTAAAGAAGCTCTGCCCCGCAAACATCGTAGATACATATTTAATACCGTCTTTGGATATCGTTGGCCGCAAATATGAAGAGGGGGAAATTTTCCTTCCTCAGCTTATACAATCGGCCGAAACTGTAAAAGAAGCATTTAAAGTAATCAAAAACCACTTGGCAGAGAACAAGGATAAAAATATGGATATTATCAAAGGAAAAATTGTCCTCGCTACTGTCCGAGGCGATATCCACGACATAGGAAAGAATATCGTAAAGATTCTCCTTGAAAATTATGGATTTGAAGTAATCGACCTAGGTAAAGATGTCCCAGAAGAAGAGATTGTCCGAAGGGTAAAAGAGGATAAGGTAGCCCTTGTCGGTTTGAGTGCACTAATGACCACTACGGTAAAGAGCATGGAAAACACAATTAGAGTCTTGAGGGAAGAGGTTGTTGATTGCAAGATTATGGTTGGGGGAGCAGTCCTAGACGATAAATATGCACAGAAAATCGGTGCTGATTATTACGGCAAAGATGCCCGGGAATCGGTAAGGATTGCACAAGAATTTTTTAGCTCTTAAAAATATCAAATTATCCAATCACAAGCAAAAGGGAGAAACCTCAAATTATAAGTTTCTCCCTTGAAATTAATGGTTTTTGATTGTCTATTCACCTATAAAACTCTTAATTCTATCGTTTTTCATACTGTCAAAAAACTCTTCTTTACTGCACTCTTCAATGATTTGACCTTCATCCATGAATATGACTTTCTGGGCAACCCTTTTAGCAAAATTCATATCATGGGTTATCAAAAGAATCCCCATTCCTTCTTGTGCCAAGCTTTCTATTGTTGATGCAATTCCTTCTCGAAGCTCCGGATCTAAAGCTGATGTTGGTTCATCAAGACACATTATCAGCGGGTTTAAGGCACAAGCCCTAGCAATCGCCACTCTTTGTTTCTGACCACCGGAAAGTTCAAAAGGATAAGAAGTTGCCTTATCAGTAAGATCCAACATTTCCAATAAATCCGTGGCCTTATTTACTGCTTCTTTTTTCGAAATCCTAAATACATTTATAGGTGCTTCTATGATATTATCTAAAACCGACATATGTGGAAAGAGGTTAAAGTTCTGAAAGACCAAACCGAGTTTTTTTCTTATTTTAAGCATTTCTGGCGGTTTGGCATAAAAACTTTGTCCTTCATCATCTCTACATAAATACATATTATCGACCTGTATTGTTCCTCGATCGCATCTTACTAAATTGTTTATACATCTTAAAATCGTTGTTTTGCCTGCACCGGAACGACCAATAATTGCCAATATTTCTCCAGTATCTAGCTCAAAATTAACGTCTTTTAATACAGGTTTGCCTTTGAAACTTTTGTATAACCCCTGCACCTTAAGTACCATAACTATTTCTCCTTATTGAAAATATGAATATTTGTCTTCCAGTTTTTGAAAAACTGCTGTTAAAACAGCTGTTAAAACCAGATAAAAAACTCCCACCACAACCAATGGTACTAAGGAAACGTCTCGGTTAGATGCTATTTTACCTGCTCGTAAAAGCTCTCCCAGACCTACCACATATACCAGGGAGGTATCCTTTACAAGAGTTATTACTTCATTGGCCACTGACGGTAGCACTATCTTAATCATTTGGGGTAGGATAATCCTGGTAAAGGTCTTTGTAGGGGTAAAGCCTAATACCTTAGCCGCATCATATTGGCCTTTATCGATGGACTCAATACCGCCTCTGAAGATCTCTCCGAAATATGCCGCATAATTTAGCACAAATGCCAGTATTACCGCCGGAAACCTGTCAAAGGTTATGCCAACGATGGGTAAGCCAAAAAATACAAATATTATTTGAAGCAGCAGCGGTGTCCCCCGCATGACCCAAATATATAATTCAACCAGAGCAACCAGGGGCTTAATTTTTGAAAGTCTTCCAACAGCCACCAGAATTCCTAAGGGAATTGAAAGTATGAGTGTTAAAAAAAACACCTTTAACGTTACATTAAGCCCTGATAGTAAAGCAGGTAAAAGTCTTAAAATATATTCTATCATCATGATTATCCTTTTAATTGTTTTATATCACTGTTGCTACATTAAAATAAAGTTATGTCTTTAATACTTCTTATTCTCCGAACCATTTCTGGTGTATGGAATCATAGGTTCCGTCTTTCCTCATATCATCTAGGGTTTTATCAACCATCTCCAGCAGCTTTTCATCCTGCTTTCTAAATCCTATACCATATTCTTCATCACCAAAATCTTCATCAAGAATTCTATACTTATCTGCACCTTTTTGTTTGATATAGTAGCGTGCCAAAACCTCGTCAGCCACGACGGCATTGACTCTTT
>JAQWCA010000217.1 GCA_028706065.1 Tepidanaerobacteraceae bacterium | reverse complement strand
TTACTGCCTTTTAATCAGGAGATAAAGCAATTTCATCAGGAAAAATTGATTAAAAGGGGCAAGGCCGAAAACAGGGAAGTGAGTTTTCAGATGGTTGTAGATGATATTTATGCCATTGGGCAAGGCGTGTTAGTGGGAAGGCCAAATTCCTAAATTCATCATTGGAAGGAAGTAGATAAAATGAGCAAAATCGTTAAAGTTGTAGTGTCACCAGGCTTGACGGGGTTTTATTTTGACGACCAAACTGCAATTAAAAGCGATGCAAAGGAAAACGGATTTGTATATGAAGGCCGGCCAAAGACCCAAGGGTTTAAATCAGTCAGGCAGGCTGGTGAGTCTATTTCCGTCATGATAATAAGCGATGACGGTCAAGTAGCTTATGGAGATTGTGCAGCTGTCCAATACTCAGGAGCCGGTGGACGTGATCCCTTGTTCTTAGCAGAAGATTTTATCCCCATCATTGAAAAGGAGATCGTACCTATATTAGTGGGCCAAGAGCTTGATAGTTTTAGAAGGCTGGCCGGTAAAATCGATACATACAAGGTAAACGGCAAGCTGCTTCATACGGCCCTGCGCTATGGTATAACCCAAGCTTTACTTGATGCAGTAGCTAGAGCAAGGAAGATAACTAGGACAGAAGTTGTGGCAGAAGAATATGAGCTTGAAATAGATCTCACTCCCATCCCTGTCTTTGCTCAAAGCGGCGATAGCCGCTATGCAAATGCCGATAAGATGATCATAAAGCAGGTGGATGTGCTATCACATGCATTAATTAACAATGTCACAAAACTGGGATTACATGGCGAGAAACTGCTGGATTATATCCAATGGTTAAAAGCAAGAATTAAAGAAGTAAGCCATAACGATTATCAGCCAGTCTTTCATATTGATGTTTACGGCACTATAGGAGAAGCCTTTAAAGGTGATGTTGCTGCTATGACTGAGTACTTCGCAAAACTGGAGTTGGCGGCAGCACCATTTAAGCTCAGAATTGAGGGGCCTATTGATGCCGGTAGTAAAGTTGAGCAAATAAAACAAATGAAACTTCTAAAAGGAGAACTTCAAAAACAAGATATCAAGGTAGAAATTGTCGCCGATGAATGGTGTAACACTTTGGAAGATATAAAGGATTTTGTAGATGAAAAGGCCGCAGACATGATCCAAGTGAAAACACCGGATCTGGGCGGTATAAATAATACCATCGAAGCTGTCTTATACTGCAAACAAAATGGTGTAGGGGCATATCAAGGCGGTAGCTGTAATGAAACAGAACGTTCAGCCCAGATATGTGTTGATATTGCCCTTGCCACAAGGCCGTGTCAGATACTTGCAAAGCCCGGGATGGGGGTAGATGAGGGAGTAATGATCGTATACAATGAAATGAATAGAGTTTTAGCTATTCTAAAATCTGAATGCAACTAAAAAGGGAGGTTTAGAGATTGCAAGAATTAAAAGTACTTTCACCAACTGCCATATTAGGCTATGGATTTCCTGAAGAATCTTTTGAGAAAGGGCTTGCACAACATCCAGATTTTATAGCGGTAGATGCAGGTTCTACTGATCCGGGCCCTTATTATCTCGGAGCAGGTGTATCTTTTACCGACCGTGAAGCCGTAAAACGAGATTTAAGGCTGATGCTTAAAGCCGGTAAAAGACTCGGTATACCTGTATTAGTGGGAACAGCCGGAGGCTCAGGAGCAAATGAGCATTTGGCTTGGAATGAGGATATAGTAAGAGAAATAACTCAAGAAGAAGATTTAGAACTTAAAGTAGCGGTAATTACGGCAGAAATTCCTAAAGCAGAAATATTAAAGAAATATGAGAAAGGGAAAATCAGTCCACTTCCCCCGGCCGGCGAAATTTCCCGAGAAGATATAGAAAACACTTCCCGAATAGTTGCCCAAATGGGCGTAGAGCCAATAATTGCCGCATTGGATAATGATGTGGACTTAGTTTTGGCCGGGCGCGCCTTTGACCCCACAGTTTTTGCCGCACCTTGTATTAAAGCAGGATTTCCCGCAGGCCTTGCCCTACATATGGGCAAAATATTGGAATGTGCCAGTATTGCTGCAACTCCGGGTAGTGGCAGTGACTGTATGCTCGGTACCTTAAGGCATGACTGTTTTATTCTGGAAGCACTGAACCCAAAAAGAAAGTGTACGGTTACCTCAATAGCAGCTCACACTCTTTATGAAAAGAACAACCCCTATAAACTACACGGTCCCGGAGGGATAATTGATCTTGAGGAAACGAAATTTACCCAACTGGATGATAAGCGGGTAAAGGTCAGTGGAAGTAGATTCATACCTTCTGAAGAATACACTATAAAACTTGAAGGAGCAAAAAAGACCGGATATCGCACGATTTCCATAGCTGGAACCCGAGACCCCATTATGATCAGTCAAATTGACGAAATCTTGGAAGCAGTAAAGAACATGGTAAAAGATAATTTTTCCCATATCAACAATGATGAATATCAAATACTATTTGCTATCTATGGTAAAGACGGGGTCATGGGTAAGTTGGAGCCCCAAAAAAATGCAAATCCCCACGAACTGGGAATTGTAATTGAAGTTGTAGCCCAAACTCAAGAAATGGCAAATACTATTTGCAGCTTTACCCGCTCCAGTTTACTCCATTACGGATATCCCGGTAGAATAGCTACCGCAGGCAACTTGGCTTTTCGTTATTCACCTTCTGATATACCTGCCGGAGAGGTCTATGAGTTTAGTATTTACCATCTGCTTACAGTAGAAGATCCGAAAGAGTACTTCCCAATCACAATAAAAACAATGAAAGGGAGTGAATAAAGTGGGTGTTTCCCTTACAGAATTGGCAGAAGTCATCAGAAGTAAAAACTCAGGTCCCTATGAACTTACAATGGATATCATCTTTAAAGACTTCGATTCCTATGAAAAAGTAAAACGGGAAAAGGCAATAAATAAAGAATTAATCAGCCGCCTTTACCAAATCCCCGAAGAAGATATAATTTCAATCATAAACTTTGACCCGGCAAAAGCCATAAAAATCACCATAAAAAGACCCCTGGTAGCCGGTGCGATAGGGGAAAGCGATGTCTACGGTGCACAGCAACATGCACCATTGTTGAGGATTGAACTATAAAATCAAGACCCCCGAGTAAACTCGGGGGTCTTGATATAATATTACGAAAATGCCTTTATAGCAAGGATTTCACAGATAAAGCCTATATAGCAAGATGGAGGTTATTTACCCTATACGTCTAAGTATAATTTCTTCATGTCTTGATACTTCTTTTTCAATGCGATCTAGTTTATCACTATTTTGTTTATACCCATCAAATAAAGCTGAAAGCTTGTCACCATGCTCTTGCTCAATTTTAAGTACGGTTGTTTTAATATCCTTTATTTCACCTTCCATATTATTCAAGCGACCATCTGTTAGGTTAAGCCTCTCATCAACCTGCTCAAGCCTTCCATCAACCTGCTTAAACCTCTCATCTACTTTGCTAAACCCTTTTTGCATTTCAGCATACATTTTTGTCATGAGATCTAACATTTCATTGTCCATGCACACTTTGCCTCCTTTTATTAAGTTATTTATATCGTCTATTTTGTACAAATTCGATTCTATTCTATTGTAATCTAATTTATAAATTACATCAAGCGATATGAATACGGGAAATATACTTAAAAATCAGTAATATTCTATAAAATAATTTAAATATCCAGTAACGATAGCCCTATCAAGTTCTATTTTTTATTCAATGTCTTCAAAAAACCATTTAATGTTTTTAACTGTTTAGGCGAAAGTGTTTTGGTATTTTCCAATAGCTCTTGATATTCCGCAGCTACTCAAGAAGTAACAGCTTCTACCGAAGAACAGGCTGCA
>JAQWCA010000021.1 GCA_028706065.1 Tepidanaerobacteraceae bacterium | reverse complement strand
TTTCTTCAGTAACCCGATGATATGTAGAAAATTTTATAAAGTTATTGCCTTGTGTGATTTGTTCCTTCGGTAGTGATATTTTTTCGACCGTTTTAAAGTTTTCTTTGTCCTGCAATGTTATGCTTTTTATCGGCAAATCGTTTAAATATACCGTCAGGGTGGAATTTTTATATTTTTTAATCTCACTTTGGCTAAATATCAGTTCCAAATAACAGTTACTTTTTATCTGCCAATGTTTATCTATAAAAAAGAAAATATTATGTCCCCCGAAAATCCCTTTTATGGTTACATCCTGAGGGAAGGAAATGTTTCTTATTAGGTTCTGCTCTTGAGTTGATTTTTTACCATCAATAATAATGGCATCAGGCTTAGATGTCTTTGATTTTTCAGTGTGTATTATAGTTTCAAAGCCCAAGTCTTGTAGTTTTTCAGCTATACCCACAGCATACTGTTTATCTTTGTATCTTCCAACATACAGGCGAATTCCGTCACCCGTAGAAAATTTATATACGGGAAAGCCTTTTCCTTTTAAGGTATTATAATTTTCCTCCACTATTGCCTTGTTTTTATAAAAACCTGCTTGGACTATGTAGTACAAGCTTTCGGTTGATAAGAGTTCGGCAAAGGCAATGCTATTATTGAATAATATTATTAAAATAATAAGTAAAGCGATTCTTCTTCTCATAATTTGACACCCCTAAAATCTCTCGGTCTTATACCAGGCATGTTCTCTTTTCAAGACCGTATCTTTTATATAAGAACAAATTCCTGTAATGCAAACTACAATCCAACATTGACAATAGGTAAAATACATTAACAGCACAATCAGGAAATTATTTAAATTGTATTCACCCTTTTCCATGGTGAGATTTATACTGATTTCTAAAACAAATAATATATAAGCTAAAAACCAAATTATTATAAAGTTACCAGGCAGTGAGATTTTTCGGATATTGGATATCCCCAGCAAAAAGATGATATCTGATGCTATAACCGCCGACAAAAATAAAAAGCTCTCTAAAAATCTATAAAAAAGATCTATAATTATTGGGCTGAAACCCTTTAAGGATGAAAAAAGGTATTTGTTAAGCACATAGATATTTCCCTTTACCCATCGATTCCTTTGTCTGAGCCAAACTCTCAACGTTTCCGGCTCCTGTTCCCAGGATACGGCTTTGGGTATAAAGGCTATCCGGTAACCCTTTAGATATATTCGAATACTCAATTCAGTATCCTCGGCAATAGCCCTGGGATCCCAACCTCCGATCTCCTCAAGAAGTTTTCTCTTTACGATAAAATTAGTTCCGGGCAAAAGACATAGTTTAAATAGTTTCCATCGGCCTCCTTGAATCATCCACTGAAAGCTTAGGGTTTCTATATTTATAAATCGTGTCAAAAGATTGGTGTCTTTATTTCGAGTTCTAAACTTTCCAATGGCCGCACCGTATTCTTTCGAGCTGATAATTTCATGGACCAGGTAGCGAAGGGACATGACTTCAGGCGTATTGTCAGCATCATAAACTACTATGTATTCACCCTTGGCATGGCCAAGACCGATATTTAATGCGTTGGCCTTACCTTTTCCCCCGTTTTGAGCATTAGTAGTGATTATTTTCAGATTGCCGGAGGGATATTTAGATTTTAAGTCTTGCAATATTTCACCGGTCTTGTCTGTTGAATTATCGTTAATCACTATAATTTCTAACTTTTCCCGAGGATAGTCCAATTTTAGCATCGACAGTATTGATCTTTCAATGACTTTTTCTTCATTATGGGCTGGCACTAGTATTGAAACAGTAGGATAGTTCGAAACGCCTTTTATTATATCTATCTTTTTTTCTTCCATCTTCAAAAAAAAGCTATAACCCGCAAAGGATAATCGGACATTAAAAAGAAGTAATATCCATATGGCAAAAAGTGAATATATAAAAATGTAATCTATAACTTTTAACAATTTTAAATTCCCTCATCTTTAAATAGGTTTTCTCTGCTTTTCTTTCTGGCCACAAAGAATATATTAAGGAGCCGGAGACATATAATAAAAACTAAAATTACCAGGAGCAAAAAGGCCTTTCTGAAAAAAGACATAATAGGCGGTTCCTGTTGTTTTCCTGTTAAATCCTCAACTTGAATACTACCCTCTTGAGATCGTATAAAATAGTTTTTCCCCTTCACCCAATTTTCTTTTTCTTTTAAATCCATAAACCGCACATCACGTTTTTTTATCTCAGGTATTATCTCTTTTAATAATGCCACATCGAGATATGAATGAAAGAAAAAACCAGCGGTATAGTCTCTCACTATGAAAACCTTATCGAGCTCTTCTAATATGTGTTGTTTGTAAAATATATCATCCGGATCCACATAGCCTAAATTCTCCGGTATGAGTTGATTGTATAGGGGTGAGTTGGAAAGTGTATAGGGATATATGGTAGTAGTAAAGCCTTTGTCCGAGGTCTGGAGGTGGCCGACTATGGTGGAAAAGTATTTTTTTAAACTCACGTACCCATCCTTAGATACGGCATAATGGGGTGCCTCAAACCCCAAGGCGAATATACCTAAATTAACACATTCATCGATTCCTGCATTTATCCGCTCATCTACCCATTTCTCCATATCTACATTTAAAGGGCAATCATATTCACCATCCCAAAACTCAAAACCTTCTCCAGACATATCTTTATGTATCTGGTGGGTATAACCGTGAAGCAAAATAGTTCCTCCCCGGTCTTGCATATATTTCACAGCTTTGGTAAAACCCTTATCATCCTTCATATGGTGAATCGTTTCGGTTTTAATATCAAAAAAAGCAGGAATCAAAGCTACCATATAGGGTATATCCTGTTCATACAGATAGTCGGCTATTTCATAAAGGTTTTCATGGGATCTTTGACAGTGAACATCTTCAATACGCACATAAACATTAGGATTTTCTGTGTGGTATTCTTCAAAAAAATCGTGGAGAACATCGGCTAATATATAAAACAAAACTCCTTCTGTGTTAAGGCACGATATATACCACAAGTCAGATAGTTTTAGTACATAGGGATAGGAGCTTTTACCGTCATTTAAGCTGCTTAAAACATGCCCATCCCTGTTTTTAACACTAAGTTTTTGGAAAAAATGTTCGGTCTTTAGTAAAAATTCTTTTCCATTGTAGGTTGCTTTTATCGGTCGATGGGCTTCCCCTTCAAAGGCAATATCGCTAAAGTATCTGCGGTCTACTAAAGATTTTATACCCCGACCTATAAAAAGCAAAGGTTTCGGGTATTCATCCAGGTCATCTAATAGTGTCTTGTCTAAATTCATGTTGGATATTCCGATATAAACCACTCTATCATAGTTTTGCATCATCCCTTTTTTATAGGATGATACCGGTACCTCATCTACAATAACATTAAAATGATAAAATAAATGAACCACTGAAGTCACTTCATCACATTTATATCCAAAATAATTTCTCCTGTCATAAATTACTAGCACTTTTTTTACATCATTTTTACCTAATTCTTGAGCTAGGACTGAATTAGTCAGTGGATTTAAAAAAAAGAGCACAACTACTATCATTGCAATGATTTTACAAATATTACTTTTACACATCATATTCCAGCTCTTTTTCTAGTTTTTGTTTAAACTCTAGCACATCGTCAAACTTTTTATCGTACAATAAAATGCCGATTTTGAAATTAAAATTCAGTTTTTCTTGTTTTTGACCAGTGGTTAAAGTTATCTGATCTAGGCTTTTGCGTAAACGGTCCTTGATAACTTCAGCACCTTTGATATCGGTATTGGGCAATATAAAAGTAAAGGTATCCCTTTCTAAACGATACTTCTTATCTTCAGCCCGCAAAACTTCTTCGATGTTTTTTACCATAAGACATATAACATCATTGGTCTTATCCTCACCGTAAATCGAAACCAGCTCACTAAAAAACATGATTTTAACCATCATAACCACCAAATCAAAATCATGTCGTTTGGCCCGGTGCATTTCATCATACAAATCCTCATAAAATTTTTGTTTGTTATTAAGACCTGTAAGGTCGTCTACTCTTACTAGGATTTTTACCTTTTGTTTTAAATCGCGAATGATTATGGAAGATTTGTGGATATAATCTCCTAGTTGACCTGAAGTATAAGCAATAATGGGAAAAACTAAAAGCCAAAAATAATCCTGAGTAAAAGTACATCTAAAAAATCCTTCAAAAATCGCTTTATATAAAATGAGGCTTCCATAAGCAAAAACAAGAAATAGGCTTGCAAAAAGCCCTATAAGCAGTTTTGTAGAAAATGCCCCTATAGCTAAGAGGAAATTGATACATAGTAATATGTAGTTTTTTTGATTTATCATTTCGGGGTTTAAAAAAAATATAGATATTAAAATAAAAAATTCCAGGACTAATAAAATAAAATAAATTTTTACTTTCTTATTTGTATTTTTCATTTTTTCAAACCTCCGAAATTTTGGAGAGCCAGCAAGGCCTGAAGGTTGTCAAAAGAGTAAATCTCCTTTGTTATATATTCACCGAAAGCACCATAGAGTAGATTTGATTCTTCAGTTATTTGAAACATAAGAAGTTTATCTTTCATTGATTCATACAACTCATAATCCCCGATATTTGTTGCAATCCGACAGGCAATAGCATAAGCGGCACTGGATTGCAAACCGGAAGCCGGCTCCGCTGAATCTGTATAATAACTGTTAAACAACGCTTTATGGGTTTTTATTTGTTCTTTAAGCCAATCTATGGCCTCGTTGGGACACATACCCACTTCACTTAGATGAAGCAAAACCTTTAAATAATCAATTATATTTATTTCATCATCTACGCTGTAGCTCTTGGTTTCATAATCGTAGTATTTTCTAAACAAAGGTCTTTCTTCAGATATGAGACCATCTTTTATTATCTCAAGACCTTTTTCTGCGGCTTTTTCCCAGTCATCATCGATTTGAACCAATAAATTCATAGTGTAAAGATCAATATAAGATAAATTTATAGTTTTTGCTCTAGTTTCTGTATTAGAGTCATAATAATCAATAAGGCCCTGTGGCGTTAACTGGTATTTCTTTGTTTTATATATCAGCTCTTTTAGCATCTTTTCATATTTTTTATCCTTCCACCGCTCATAAGCAAAAACGAGGGAGCGAATGACCCTTAGATCGTCGATGGATGCCGAGGTTTTTGTGAGAAGTTCTCCCTGTTTCCCCACCCGCCACATTATAACTCCATCATCTAAAATCATGTTTTTGATTATATCAAAATGTTTCTCAAATAGAGGCTTGTCCCCTGCCTGCACCGCATAGAGCATTATAAGGCCTTCGGATTCTGATAATACTTGATGACCGGTGGCCCATTCCTTTATCTGTTTATTATCTAGAAATTTGGTAAAAATTCCTTTATTCGAGCTCATAGACTTTTGTAAAAATTGAAGGCACAGTTTTTCTTCGGGCCCATGAGGGATCTTTTCCCACTTTATGCCCGTTTCCAAGGAGGATTTTGAACTGACAGTGTAAAGTATAAGTAAACATAAACCAATAAAAATCAACACAAATACCGTCTTTTTTCTTAGATGTTTTTGAATAAGCATTTTAACACAACCTAAAGCTTTTTCCTGCATAAAACGTTTATCAGAAAATATTATATCATAAAATTCATCCAACTAACATAAGAAACCACCATCCATAAAAAAGCCCCGAACAGCCTTTTCGGCAATGTCAGGGTCTAAAGTTCTTTGAACAATTCATCAACGATATTTTTGGTAACATCTATAGCTTTTTTGTTTTCTTCGCTGATATCCTCATATAGTTCCAGCCTAAGAACTTTTGTAGTCTTAGGGGCTTCAATACCGATTTTGACCCGGTCGCCTTCGATTTCAAAAATTTTTATTGTTATATTTTTCCCTACCAAGATGCCTTCTCCCGTCTTTCTTGTAAGGACTAGCAAGATTCGCACCGCCTATCTCCTAACTCTTTTTTCAGATTCAAAGGCTCTCGGATATCATACTCCGGGTTTTCTGCAATGAGTTGATCAGCCAGACGCTTAGCTATGTTGATAATTATAGGCGCTTTAAGATTGACCGTTATCTTTTTTGTATCCCCCGGAATTGTCATAACACACAGCACCACTGCTTTTTCCGGTGATTTTATATCTAATTGGAGAAGATTTTCCTGGGAAATTTTAGGGGTGTAGTCCGGATAAAAATACGAAGGGTTAGTAACGGGTAGGGCAATTTCAGGCTCTTCTACGGACTGCAGCCATTTGATGGCATCGGTGCCGGGATGATCCAGCAATATGTATCTTTTATACTGCTCTAAACCCAATATACCGTTTGTAAAGGTGATTACCTTTGCTTCATCAACTTCCAAGTCTCCAAAACGTGTATCTATTGTCATAATAATGCACTCCTATGCAATTCTATCTATATTTTCCCCTTTGGGCACCGCTTTTATGGTTATATAGGGGGTTTTTTTCATATTAATACTAATCCTTGCTCTTTCATATTCCATGGTCACCGGTTTGTCGGAAACATCTACCTTTACACTGCCTCGCGATAAATCGGATTTTATTTCACCGTATCTGAAAGTAATCCGTGGAGGTGTTTTTGGCACTGCATCCACATTTATTTCAGGTGGTTCGGGAAAGGATTCACTTTCCACTATATCACCTATGGATATACCTTTTTCTATGGCACCTAAAGCATCGCCTCCGGCAGCTTTGCTACCTATATATTCTATGACATACTGTTTGGCCTCATCCCGCCACATGGAGAATGCGACAAAAGGCTGGGGATAACCCATGTCAGACCGACAGTGGGAACAGTCTATGTCTTCAACTATGGGAAAAGTATTGGCAACAGAAAACTCCGGTGATTGAGTTTTCATGTCAAAACCTTCCTGAACATGCATTGTCGGATCGATAAAGCCTTTATAAGTGTCAATGCCTATACTGCCAAATCCGAATTGGATGTCAAGGTTATATATGAGCATATGAAGATCCCCCTAAACGATTATGGGATAAAATTGGTTGTTACAACGGAACAGTCAAGGTATGACGGCCATCTTATAGGTCAGATTTTTCTTGCGCTATCTGCCACGGTAAACGAAAGTATCATTCTAGCGCAGCGAAAAATTTTAAGGTCCTTCGGTCGTTACCTTCCTCAAGATGAAAATAATAGTTATTTTATAAAGAAAGGGTAGATTTTAAGATGGTGGTGGGCTTGCCCCTTGGGATGACAGTAATAATTCTTTCACAGCAATATGGATTATCTTAGAAAATCTACCAAGCTGGGTTGAATGATTCTTGCTCCTACTGAGAGGGAGGCTCTGTATATGCTCTCCTCCATTTTCAGTTCAGTTATCATTCTAGCTAAGTCAATATCTTCAGTATTGGAAAGCAGTTCCAAATAATCAACCTCATTAGCATCCAACCTTAAAACCGTAGCTTCCAAACGGTTGCTGCGGGCACCTATCTGTGCACGGTATTTTAAAACTGTTCCCATGGAGTTTTTTATATCTTTCAAGATTTGACCGGAAATTGCGGTGCTATCATTTGTCTCAAGGGCATTCTCAAAATCTTCTACCGCTGTAAAAATATCTTCAAATACTTCGGAGCCAATTAGATTAATAGGTATGCGCTCTGAATGGCCCAAATTGTATTCTATGATACCATCGACAGTTTCGGCGGCATTTGCCTCAATTTTTCCAGTATCTTCATCTTTGATGAAGGGTGGTTTATCTGTAGTATACCCACCGAACAGGTACCTGTCTACACTTGTTGAATTGGCTTCTTTCAACATCTGATCTTTTAATTCCTTGACTTCATACAATATTTTTTCACGTTCATCAGCAGTTAAACTACCATTGGCGGCCTGAACCGTAAGTTCATTTAAGCGGTGAAGTATATTGCCTGTATTGGCTAAGGCTGTTTCGGTGTCCTTCATCCAGGTCAAAGCATCCTGAGCATTGCTATTGTATTGTTCAATAGCAGTAAGTTGCCGGCGAAGTTTAAGGGCCATAGCAGCACCTACCGGGTCATCAGATGGACGCCGGATTTTTTTTCTGGAAGATATCATGTCATTTATATCTCCCAAGCGCTTTAGGTTTTGCGTTAGATTGCGTGTAAAGTTTTCATTTATCATGGATTGAGTTATTCTCATGTTTTATCCCTACCTTCCGGTTATACCCATGCGATTGACTACGGTATTCAGCATTTCATCTATTGTTGTTACCACTCGGCTGGCCGCATTATATCCATGGAGATATTGGATCATTTTGGTCATCTCTTCATCCAAGGAAACACTAGAGGTCATTTGCCTGCGCTCATTTAGTTGGCTTACCATGAAAGCTTGACTGTCAGCCGCACGAGTAGCTTCCTGTGAATCAACCCCAATTTTTGAGATAAGGGCACCGTAATAATCATCAATAGTGCAGTTTCTTCCATCTATTGATATAATTTTATTTCTAAAGCCTGCCAATTCCAAAGCAATTCGGTTGTCACTGGGTATGCCATTTTGCTCTTGGGCAGCGGCTATTTTTGAAGGATTGTTTACGATGTCGGGATTTACCGATAAGACACCGCCGGTATATTCAAAGAACTTTACACCAGTTTCACCGTCCAAGTTATACCCTTTCTCATGTATAGTATTAAATTCATCCGTAAAAGCCAGTGTGAACTTATCCAATTGGTCGATATAGTTTTGGAGTTTATCATCTCTTAGCTCCATGAGCCCCTTTAGCTCACCTTTTAAAATCCTCACATCAGTGCCATATTCTTTCCATGTTATTTTTCCATCAGCAATGGAAGTATCAAATTCCATTGTGGCACTGTCCGGCCCCTTGACCAATATAGTACCGCCTACATTTACCGTGAAAATACCGTTTTCATCTTCATAGGACTCAAATTGCACCAGATTAGATAACTGGTCAAGAAGTAAATCACGTTTATCCTTAAGATCGGCCGCAGAGGCACCGCCGATTTCCGTCTGTTGTATTTGCAAGTTCAACTGGGATATTTGTCGGGCAATACTGTTAATCTCATCTACTTTTATAGAAATTCTGTAGTTAATGTCATTTATTATATCATCCAGCTGGGTTACAGCATGATTGATAGTATTAGCTAAAGTAATGCCCCTCTCTTTTACAGTTTCCCGTGCTTCCTGGGAAGCGGCATCTTTAGAAAGGGTCTCCAAACCCTTCCAAAATTCATTTAACACCGAAGATATCCCAATATCTGACGGCTCGTTAAAGACTGCTTCCACCTGTTTTAACAGATCACTCTGAATATCCCACTGCCCAAGACCGGAATTTTCATTTCTATACTGACGATCGGTAAAATCATCTCGTATGCGATTTACATCAGCTATTTTTACCCCTGTACCCAATTGCCAATTAAAACCCATTCCATAAGCAGTATGGGTTGATTCTAGGATAACTCTCTGACGAGAATATCCGGGGGTGTTGGCATTGGATACATTGTGTGCAACGGTTTGCTGTGCTCGTTGTTGAGCAAAAAGAGCTTTTTTTGCGATTTCTATACCTAAAAAACTTGATTGCACTTATTTCACCGCCTCATGCCTTTTCATCTATAAAGTGAAAAGCCTTTTTAGCATTGGCACCATCCGCGCCATAATTGGCTTTCATTTCTCCTGCTTCAGTTAAAAGTTTAATTGAAAAATTGATATATTCCAAAGCATTTGTTATTAGGTCTTCATTTTTTTTGTTTTTTTCATTGATTAGAGGTAAAATAGTTTTTAGTTCTTCATAAATAGTGGAAAAGGCTTCTGTATCTTCCGGGGCTATGATCTCCATAAGAAAGTCAGCTTTTGCTTCAGAAATATCTTTATTATGCGCTTTTGCAATTTCAGATACCAAGTTGAATCTTTCTTCTTCCAATGTACCCAACTTTAATATCAAATTCTGCTCTATATCAGTTATTTCCCCCAAAAGTTTAACATCACCTTTGACCAAAATATCGGTTTTTTTTTCGGCAAGACTCAATAATTCTTTATATGCCTCAAGTTGTTGTCTCATGACCATTATAAGGTTTGATACATATAATTCGTTTTTCATCTTAAAGCCCCCATTTGCCCCTTATATCAATTCCGCAAAGTATTCTTCCATAATCTTCTCAGCTACAAGCGCCCCATCGACATTATAAGTTCCAGTGGTTATTTTAGCTTTTAATTCTGCCACTTTATCCATTCTTACTTCATCAGTCTGGGAAACCTTTTTTATCATCCGTGTAAATTCCTGTGCATCTTCTGAAAGTTTCACTTCATCAATATATCTTCCTTGGGCCTTTTCATTGGCTTTATTTTTAGTGTGCCCCGGATTTTTAAGATATGTTCTTATTGCTCCATCTAATTGACTGCGAGATATGTTCATATATGTAAGCCCCCTTTATAACTTACTACTACTACTACTACTACTAATTATCGTGATTTTTAACTGAATTTTTGAGTCTCATTTTTTTGCTATTAGACTAGTTAGGCGTAATTATCTCTTTATATCGCAATATATTGCCAAAACTTATCTTCTTCTTTCATCTCGGGATAATTTTGATAGATGTATTTTCCCTTTCCTATCTTTATCTATAAACATTGATTTATTTTGGGATGTCATGCTTCTTTTGAGTTTGTTGCCACATTTCTCACAAAGCCTACCGGAAAGTATGGGTTCTCCACAGTGCTCGCAACTTAACAAAATATTGGTATTGTTTTTACGAAGCATTAGTCTACCTTGTTTAAGATATTCTAGTACATTTTTGTAAGAAACCCCAGTTTCTTCGGATATTTCCTCGATAGTGGCACGAGGATGATTGTAAAGATAATCCCTCACACAACCAAAATCCTTTTCATCTTTTTTAATACACTCCGGACATAAATTTCGAATATTGTAAACAAATAATTTTCCGCATTGCGGACAGTTTCTAAGGTTCATATCACCTTTTCCTCCCTCATAATATATTATCGGATTGTTTGTATTTTTTCTTTAATCTTTATCCACGAGCACAGGTTAATATATAAACAGCTTTTGCCCCAGCTTCAAGGAGAGTTTTGGAACTTTCAGCAACTGTAGTGCCTGTGGTATATACATCGTCCACTAAAATAATGGTTTTTTTATAGATTTTGTGGCTTTGATTTACTTTAAATGCCCCTTTAAGGTTTCGCTTCCTAAGGGTTTTATCCAGTAGAGTCTGATGCTCAGTAGGTTTTATCCTCACTAGACCTTTGAAAATCGGAATACAACTTTCCCGGGCTATAACTTTTGCAAGTAAGAATGCTTGATTAAATCCTCGTTCCCTTTGTCTTTTTATATGAAGGGGTAATGGAACCAGATAATCGGAGCTCGGCCATGGAAGCTGTTTTAAAAGATGGAACATTTTACTTCCTAAAAATTCTGCTAGTTCTCGTTTACCATGATATTTATATTCATAAATTATCTGCTTTAATATACCTTCATAACGGCCATATGAACGAGCTTGTATGAAAGGGTGCTGCTCCCTTTGACAGTCATAACATAGATGATCTCCGTTATGAGATACACCAATATATGTATTTATTTCTAGTGGCTTCCCGCATTTTTTACACAATGGATCAGAAAGAGGTGAAATCTCATTTTTACAAACATTACAGATGATTGACTCTACCCCTGTAAGCTTATTACTGCATATTAAACAGTATGGTTTTGGTGGAAACACTAAGTTTAAAAAGAGTTTTGTTAGATTTTGGTTTTCGCTCATAACATATCCCCTATAACAAGAGAAACGTCCACATGTCTTCTAGCATATCTCAAATTCATAATTCAACAATATTCTACCAAATTCCTCCTTTTACAAGGAAAAGAAAAAAGACCCTATGTTGGGTCATATGACTTACATCAGAAAAAAGAAACCATCAGGTCTACAATAACCCCAATAACTGCTCCAAAGGTTGCCAAGTGACCCTTGGATAATTCATTGGCTTCTGGAAGGAGCTCGTCAAAAACCACATACAGCATTGCTCCAGCCGCAAACCCGAGAGACAAAGATAAAACAATACTTAACGAAGAATAGAATTTACTTTGCCATAAATTTTAAATATGCATTTACAAATTCATCCAGTTCACCATCCATCACAGCATGAACATTACCTATTTCCACATTAGTTCTATGGTCTTTCACAAGACTGTATGGATGAAAAACATAAGATCTTATTTGACTCCCCCAGGCAATTTCTTTTTGGGTGCCTCGTATTTTGTCAAGCTCTTTTTGCTGTTCTTCTTGATAAATATCGTAAAGCTTTGCCCTTAAAATCTTCATAGCTGTATTTCTGTTACTCTGCTGAGACCGCTCGTTTTGGCAGGATGCTACGGTACCTGTAGGTATATGGGTTATGCGAACCGCAGAATCGGTTTTGTTTACATGCTGACCTCCTGCCCCACCGGAACGAAATGTATCGATTCTAAGTTCTTCTTGTTTGATGTCAACTTCAATATCATCATCGATTTCAGGCATGACGTCCACTGACGCAAAAGATGTGTGGCGTCTACCGGCGGCATCAAAAGGTGAAATCCTTACCAACCTATGAACACCCTTTTCAGACTTTAGATACCCATAAGCATTGGAACCCTCCACAAGTATTGTGGCACTTTTGACTCCCGCTTCATCCCCGTGTAGTATATCAAGGGTATTAACACTGTATCCTTTACCTTCAGCCCACCTGGTGTACATACGAAGTAGCATTCCTACCCAGTCTTGAGCTTCAGTACCTCCTGCTCCCGCATGAAGGGCCAGTATAGCGTTTTTACTATCATGTTTACCTAAAAGAAGGGTTTCAAGTTTTGTTTTTTCCAGTCGTTTTTTTAAGTCCTTAGTTTCCCCCAATAGCTCCTGTTCCAGATCTGCATCATTTACTTCGATACAAAGTTCAGTTAGAGCCTTCAAGTCATCATACATCTTCTCCAGAGCCATGAAATTATCAAGTTTACTTCTAAGGCTGTTTAATTTCCGTAATACTTTCTGTGCAGATTCTTGGTCATCCCAGAAGTCTGAAGCTACTGTTTTTCGCTCCAATTGATCCATTTCGTGTTGTATTTTACCGATTTCAAAGTGAATCCCTCAATTCTACTAAAACAGGCTTCATCGCTTCCAACTCAATTCTGTATTCATCAAGCACTGTTATCCCTCATTTCATTTCTTTTATTCGATTTTGTTAAATTGCCTTGCCACAACATTTTTTATACTTTTTTCCACTGCCGCAGGGACATGGATCGTTACGACCTATTTTCTTTTGTTTTCTAATCGGTTGAGGTTTCCCATCTCCATCATTATGAGAATAAGATACGTTATAGGTCTTTTGCTGTCTTTCAGGAGCTGCCTTTATCTGGACTTTAAAAAGATAGCGGAGGGTGTCCTCTTGGATATTTTTTATCATATCCTGGAACATCTCATAGCCTTCAAACTTATACTCTATTACCGGATCTCGCTGGCCATAAGCTCTAAGACCGATGCCTTCACGCAATTGGTCCATGGCATCAATGTGATCCATCCATTTTTGGTCAACGGTTTTTAGCATGATGTACCGTTCGAGTTCACGCATGGTTTCACTGCCCAGTTCTTCTTCCTTTTTTTCATAAGCAGATTGGGCTTTTTCAACGAGAATCTCTCGAACATCTTCCCTTACCATATCCTCCAACTTATCTTTGTCAAAATCAAATTTAATTTGTAATACATCCGACAGATACTCAGAAAGGCCTTTGATATCCCACTCTTCCGGATGTATTTCCTTGCCTGCATATATATCAAGCAGTCGATCAATAACCTCGGATATCATTTCCATGATGCTGTCTTTAAGGTTTTCGTTTTCCAATACGCGACGCCGCTGAGAGTACATGACTTCTCGTTGGGTATTCATTACATCATCGTATTCTAAAACATGCTTTCTTATATCAAAGTTGCGAGCTTCGACCTTCTTTTGAGCATTCTCTATGGATTTTGTTATCAGTGAATGCTCAATTGGCTGATCTTCTTCCAAACCCAATCTGTCCATAATGCCTTTAATATTGTCTGCTCCAAAAAGTCGCATAAGATCATCTTCCAAAGAAATATAAAATCTGGAAGAACCCTGGTCTCCCTGACGTCCGGAACGGCCTCGAAGCTGATTGTCAATCCGGCGAGCTTCGTGCCTTTCAGTACCTATTATATGAAGGCCTCCAATTTCCGGCACACCGTCTCCCAATACTATATCAGTACCTCGTCCAGCCATATTGGTGGCAATGGTTACGGCACCCCTTTGTCCGGCTTGAGCTACGATCTCAGCTTCTTTTTCATGGTATTTTGCATTTAATACTTCATGGGGAATTCCCTTCCGCTTGAGCATACTACTCAACAGTTCGGATTTTTCAATAGAAATTGTACCCACCAACACTGGCTGACCTTTCCGGTGACATTCTTCAATTTCTTCTACTACCGCATTAAGTTTTCCCTTTACGGTTTTGTAGATAGCATCAGGGTAATCTGCCCTTACCATCGGCTTGTTGGTAGGTATAACAACAACATCAAGACCGTAGATTCCTCTGAATTCCTCTTCCTCAGTGGCGGCAGTACCTGTCATGCCGGAAAGCTTCTTATACATTCGGAAATAATTTTGGAAGGTTATGGTTGCTAATGTCTTGCTCTCGTTTTCAACTTTTACACCTTCCTTAGCTTCGATAGCCTGATGCAGACCATCACTATACCTACGACCAAGCATTAATCTACCGGTAAATTCATCAACGATTATTACCTGGTCATCTTTTACTACATAATCTCGATCAAGTTTCATTAGAGCATGAGCCTTCAAAGCTTGCTGTAAGTGATGTAGGAGTTCCATGTTTTCTTCGTCATAGAGATTTTCAACACCTAAAAATTTTTCCGCCTTTTTGATACCTTTTTCTGTAGGCATAACACTGTGGGCCTTTTCATCAACCGTATAATCTTCAGTTAGAATGAGCCTTGGAACAAATCGCGCAAACTTATTATATATTTCTGTGGATTCTTCAGCTTGACCGGAAATTATGAGTGGGGTTCGAGCCTCATCTATCAATATACTGTCAACCTCGTCAACGATGGCATAATTCAAAGGTCGTTGAACCATATGTTCTTTGTAAAGAACCATATTATCCCTTAAATAGTCAAACCCGAATTCATTGTTTGTTCCATAGGTTATATCGGCATTGTAAGCTTTTTTCCGCTCATCATAACCTAGCCCATGCACAATAAGACCTACTTCAAGGCCCAGAAAACTATATATCTTGCCCATCCACTCACTGTCCCTTTTGGCTAGATAGTCATTTACGGTAATGATATGAACACCATGACCTGAAAGGGCATTTAAATATACAGGCATAGTGGCTACCAAAGTTTTGCCTTCACCGGTTTTCATCTCTGCTATACGTCCCTGATGAAGGACAATACCGCCCATGACTTGAACATCAAAGGGCCTCATGTTTAAAGTTCTCTTTGACGCTTCACGCACGACAGCAAAGGCTTCGGGCAGGATATCTTCCAATGTTTCCTCTCGGGAAAGGCGATCTTTGAATTCATCAGTTTTATTTCGAAGATCGTCATCAGAAAGCTTCTCTATAGTAAATTCAAAGGTGTTAACCTTGTCTACTATTTTCTGTAGTTTCCTAACTTCCTTTTCATTACTGTTTCCAAGGATTTTATTTAATATTCCCAACATATTATCACCTCAATCTATTAAAAACCTTTACCAACAAAATTACAATAATAAGGAACCGTTTATGGTTCCTTATGTCTACTTAATTAATTGTATCACCGAATACTCATTTTTTCAATTGACAATCTCCTTTTTCACCTTCGTAGATGATGCTCCCATAATGGAGATTACTACACAAACCAAAGCACAGGCTGAAGCCAGCAAAAATATATCTTTTATGCCCCTGATAGCTGCAATATCATGCGCCTGATCTGCTAAAGAAGACAGTCCTTTTAAATGGTATTCCTGACGAAGACCAGTAAGTGCACTACTTATTGCAATCCCAAAAACCATCCCGGCGTTCCTCACCATGGCTAATACTCCTGAGGCTATACCCCGCCTATGTTTGGGTGCACTACCTAAAACAATGACAGCATTAGATGTTTCAAATAGGCCTCCCCCTATACCAAAAATAAGCATCCGCAAAACTACATCTTTAAATGAAAAAGAAGGTTGTAGAGTGCCCAATAATAACATCGAAAACACAACAAATATACCACCAAGT
>JAQWCA010000216.1 GCA_028706065.1 Tepidanaerobacteraceae bacterium | reverse complement strand
CATTTTCGATAAAAAGTTCTCTCATAGTCAGGTCATATTCGGGGGTTTCCGGTGAAACGGATGCCGAGCATATAACCTCCGGGGGAAAGGATGTAATCCCCGGGACATCCATAAAAGGTGCGCTCAGGGCAAGGGCTGAAAAAATAATCAATACATTGGGTAAGGATGGTTTTGAAACGGCAAAAGAGCTTTTTGGCTGGGCCCCCGATGGCAAGAGCGATGAGAAAAACAAGGATGATAAGGGCAAGGATGAGGAGAAACTAAAAAGCCGCTTTATTGTCGAGGACGCATATATTGAAAATGCCATAAAAGAAACTCAATACAGGGTAAAAATAGATAGGTTCACGGGAGGCGCCATCCAAACCGGACTTTTTGATTCTACTCCGGTTTGGAGTATAGGGGAGAGCACTCAAGTAACCATAAATACGAAAATAAACGGCTGCGAAGACTGGGAGGCAGGGCTTACATTACTACTGTTAAAGGATTTGTGGACAGGAGATTTACCCTTAGGCGGAGAGAAAAGCATTGGCAGAGGAGTTCTCGAGGGTATATCGGCTAAAATGAGCTTTAACGGAAAAGATTATCAAATAAAGAGCTCAAAAGGAAACAATTTAGATATAGATGGAGATAAACCGGAACTTGAAAAAATGCTACAGGCCTTTGTGGGAAAATGTAGGTGTGAGGAGGCTAGAGTATGAATGGGTTAAAAATGATACAGCTTAAAACCACATCAACACAGCATAAGTTTAAAGCTGATAGTTGGCAAGGCCTTCAAAACAGTATAGCCTCATATATTCAAGAGAAAGCATATGTTGTGGCTTATCTTGATTATAAGGTTCTTAGGGGTAAGGCGTATCAAGGAAGGCTCGAGCTTTACGAGGATGAAAAATTTTATCCCAAATTTTTGCAGAAAATGAGGGTATTTAATGAAAGGCAGGAACTATTACTTTGGCGTCAAAGTGAAAATACATTTTCTGCAAGACTAAGGATAGATGACGTAGGTAAAGACGAATACTGTGTAGAAGCGAATCAACTGCTGCTGGCAAGTAAGCCGGAGCAAAAAGGTGATTGGATTGTGTTAAAAGACAACAGGGGAACACAGCTTTATATTCCTTTTGATGGGAAGTCTTTAAAAAGCGAACAAGCAAGAATGGCAATAAAGACCAGAAACTATATAGACTATAACGAAATAGGCCAGGCAGGATATGTAGATTGCCGCTTTCTGGCCTTCGAAGTAACGGAGGTGTAAAAAGTGGAAAAAGCAAAAATAATAAACATCAAAAAATGCAAAAACGGTGATTTCACAGCAGTAATACAATTTGAAGATGGCAGGGTGATTCATGTACCGGTAACCACAATACTAGATATGTCTTTAAACAACGAGGAGTGCATAATTGAACGTCGAAACCGTGCTATTATGTCAATTACGGTTAAAGGTAGAAGGATATTTGCGCCTCAAGGAGTAAATGCTCCAAAAGCTAATAAGCGGCAAACAACGGCTGATAAACACGCCAAGATTGCAAAAGAATCAAAGGCACACGCACCATATAACTTCATACCATTAAATAGTAAGGTTATCCTCGGGCGGGATCGGCCGGATTTTGACAAATATCATTCAAAGCCGGTATCAAAAACAGACATGGAAAGATTTAACGGCTATATTGATTGCCGCCTTGAAACCATAACACCCTTATATATAAGAGATACATACACAAATGAAGAGAGAATAAAAAGAGAACAAAGCGACAAAAATTCAATAAAAAAGGACAACCCAGATTTCTTTTCACCCGGGGGAATTGCCAAAATACCGGGCAGTAGCTTGCGGGGCATGATACGAACATTGGTAGAAATTATGAGCTGGGGGAAGTTTGGGTTTTGTGATGGGGATAAAAGGCTGTTTTACAGGGCAGTAGGGGACACATCAGCATTAGGTAAATACTACAGACAGATCATGATTGATGAACAAAACGCATATTTCCCCAAGATAAAGGCAGGAATCCTAAAAAAAGTCGATGACAAATATCTTATTTATAAGTCAAAAAAGTCAGAAACTTCTCCAGACACGCAGATATACAGGGTAAACTTTGATCCCACAAACCGTAAGGTAAAAAATACAGATATAGCTTTAAAACAGTTCGACTTTAAAAAGATTTATTTCAAACCCGTTGTGCCGAAATTACATCCGCATAAAAGGCCCAAGAATCTCAAATATGCGCTTGTTGAGGAAATTTCAGACGGGGAAAAAGACAAATATATTGAAGGATATTTGATATCTTCAGGAAATTTGGGTAACAGAAAACACATGCATTGGATTATCGATATGCCTGGCAGTGATTACATAGATATAACCGAGAGCATAAAGGTTTATTTGCAGGATAAAAACAGATATGAGGAAGTAAATTTCTTAGATAGGCTAGAGAAGGAGCCTGCTGGAGTACCCTGCTTTTATATTAAAACAGAATCCGGAGAAATAGCAGTAGGGCATACGGGAATGTTCAGACTTCCCTACAAATACACAATAGGCGACCATATTCCAGGGTATTTGAAACAGGAAAAAAATGACATGGCAGAAAACATTTTCGGTATAGAAGCCAACAAAAAAAGCCTCGCATCACGAGTTTTTTTCGAAGACGCAGTATTAGGAGATGGTCAAAGGGACATCTTTGTCTCAAACGAACCACTAAACCCGCAAATCCTGTCAGAACCAAAACCCACCACATTTCAGCACTACCTGGAGCAAAATAAAAATGGTGATGCTGAGAACTTAAACCATTGGGACATTATTGACAAAGGAATACGCGGCCATAAGCTCTATTGGCATAGAGACAGCAGAGACTGGGAGTATAACGAGAATGAGAAACAGAGAGAAAAGGATGAAAAACAACTTACAGAAATAAAACCAATAAAGCCAGGCGTCGAATTCACCTTTAGAATAAGGTTTGAAAATCTTACTAAGGAAGAACTAGGCGCAATGCTTTTTGCGCTTGATTTGCCCAATGGCTGCCACCACAAACTGGGCATGGGTAAACCCTTAGGCCTTGGTTCGGTGAGTATAAAACCTAACCTGTTTCTTATTGACCGTGAGAAGAGATATACTAAGTTGTTTCAAGGTGACGCATGGAATCTTGAAAATAATCAAAAGGAGACGAAATCATTTAAGGATGCCTTTGAACAATATGTGTTTAGCGAGATAAAACCAGATAATAAAACAATGACTTCAATTTGGGATTATGAGAGAATGCAACACCTAAAAACCATGCTAAACTGGGGCAATACCAAAGCCGAAAACTGGTATAAAGAAACAAAGTACATGGAGATCGAACCAAAAAACGAATTTAAATATAGGCCTGTCCTACTAAGACCAATTGAGGAATATGACCGTATAGCAAAAAAGTCATAGCAACAGCTAAGATTTATAAAAAACAGTAAGCAAAAACGCAAGCTGTCACAGCAAAAAAATGTCGTCGACCATGAGTAGTGCAAAAACCCCCGGAGGTCGACGACATTTTTATTTTAAACAAAATCCCTCCAAAGGCTTGATTATCAAAGTTTCTATGATATAATAAAGTAAATACAGAAATTTTGGAACTCAACCATTATAAAAACAGAAACCGGTAATGCAGTAGTCTTTCAGTGGGTTTTTAGCCTACCTATGAGGAATTGAAACCCAGTCAATAGTGCCATTGCCCTATTGTCAAATATAGGTTTTTAGCCTACCTATGAGGAATTGAAACTTGACCACCAAAAGGATCTGTTATATCTCCTGTTATGTTTTTAGCCTACCTATGAGGAATTGAAACACCTTCTTCATCGTCAACAAGAGTTATTTCAAACTCGTTTTTAGCCTACCTATGAGGAATTGAAACATCTACGATGAATCGTAGGTCTAGAATAACCAG
>JAQWCA010000215.1 GCA_028706065.1 Tepidanaerobacteraceae bacterium | reverse complement strand
AAATAATGACTGCAATTGTTGCTCTGGAAAAAGGAGACTTACAATCCGAAGTTAAAGTCAGTCCTAGAGCTTCATCAGTCGGTGGCTCATCTTTTTATCTCAAAGCTGGAGAGGTTCTATCTTTGGAAAATATGTTATATGGTCTCTTGTTACCTTCAGGTAACGATGTAGCAGTAGCAATTGCTGAACATATTGGCGGTACTGAAGAAAATTTTGTAAAGATGATGAATAAAAAAGCTGTAGAATTAGGAGCACTAAATACTAATTTTAAAAATCCTCATGGGCTTGATGATCCGAATCATTATACCTGTGCTCAAGATCTAGCTTTAATAGCTAGATATGCATGGAATTTTAATAAATTCCGTGAGATAGTACAAACTAAGACAAAAGAGATAAAAGACGGGAATATTTCAAGACAGATTTTAAGCACCAATAGACTTTTATGGGAATTTGAAGGCACTAATGGTATTAAAACTGGTTATACCGGAAAAGCAGGTAAATGCCTTGTTGCATCCGTCATTAAAAACGATTTTCAATTGATGTCGATAGTTCTAGGCACAAATTATCATTTTAGAGATTCTATTGTGTTATTAAATTATGGTTTCAACAATTATCTAATTACATCTCTGATTGAAAGAGACAGACATCTGTTAGCGGTTTCAGTTCAAAATGGGTTTCCTGATGAAGTGAGTTTGATAGTAAAAGAGAATATTAGTTTGCCGCTAATGAAAAATAAACTTTTTAGATTTAACCCAATAGTCCCCAACAAAGTAAAAGCTCCCGTTACTAAGGGGGATCAAATAGGACAGTTGGAGGTTATAATAGGAAATTCTCCGGTTTATTCAACCCCCCTTGTTGCGATGAACGATGTAAGGGTTGAAACCTATAGTGATATATTATATAAAATTCTTGAATTCTGGCTAACGAATAAGTTTGAAAATAACCTGCTAAAAAATTAAATAAAAAAGTTTTGATTTTGAGAAGGATTTTCGATATTAATGTCGAAGTTATATATCAGAATAGCTCATCAGTGATGAGGAGGGGAGATATGACTGATCCATATAGAAAGGGGATGTTTAAATCTAATCCCTATGCAAAAAAGAAACCTTTGAAAGGCAGTCTAGTAGTAGTTTTGGATGGTAAATTTGAGAAACGAGGTTTACAATTAATTCCACAACCCTCACGATGTCTTGTTGCCAATGAAGTCCATGAAATGATACTAACCGACGAAAATAGTAAACCTGGAGAAAAAGTTGATAGAATAGCATATATAGGTTTTTTTGTAGTGGAAGAAAGTACAGTAATCACAGTAGGAGACTATGTAAAAATCAATGGTCAAGTAATAGGAAAAATTGCGGGGTTTGACGAAACTCACATGCCAAATCATTATAACATTGTTTTACATGGCAATGATCGTATTTCCGGAAATGAAAGAAATCTTGACCTAAATGATAAGGTTGTGATTGGATAATAAATATCTTTCCAAATTGGAAAGGAGGTGTGACAATGTCTTTTGAGAAAAAAATACAAGATATGGGCATTACATTACCTGAGCCGCCAAAGCCTGTAGCAGCATATGTTCCTGGCGTTAAAGTAGAAAAATATATTTATACAGCTGGGCAGATACCTTTTGTCAATGGAGAATTGAAATATAAGGGTAAGGCTGGTAAAGAAGTTCCCGTAGAAGATGCTTATGAAGCAGCAAAAATATGTGCGTTAAACTGCTTGAGTATAGTCAAGTCTATGGCTGAAAATCTAGATAACGTGGAGAAAATTGTAAAGGTGACTGGCTTTGTCAATAGTGCTGACGGTTTCAACCAACAGCCTAAAGTAATAAACGGAGCCTCAGAATTACTCGGTGAGATTTTTGGTGAAGCTGGAGCCCATGCGAGGTCAGCAGTTGGCGTCAGCGAACTTCCAATGGATGCCACTTGTGAAGTGGAGCTAATAGTTAAAATAAAATAAGTATTATAGAGGAGGAATAAGAATGGCTAAATTCACTAAAAAATTTGAGATGTATAGATCTCTTCAAGCAAATACAGCAAATATTTATGCAGATGCGCGAAAGGCCGCTGATGAAATCGGTATTCCTGCAGAATTGAGGGGTAAATTTGGCCTTACAGGAGCTATTTCGGGATGCCCCGGTCCTTTAAATGATAAAGTAAGGACAGCTATGGAAAAAGGTGCAACAGAGGTTATTCCTTTGGCTAAACTCGTAGACGAAATCCGGTGTCTAATTAAAGATGTTTACGGCGATGAATATGATGCAGCGCCGGTAAATACTTGTGAAGCTGGTATATGGGTTGCTTTTGATGTGCTTTTTTCACCTCCAATGCAGGGCCGCGGTGATAACTACCAAGCAAGGTATATTATACCTTATGAAAAACATTTACACCACCACGGCGGTTATGGAAGACCTTTTCCCGGTAGATTTAAGGACATTGTGGCCGATAGAGGTTCTACAGCCGGTGAATTAGGTTTTTATGGCAAACGGCAGAATAACTTAAGTGCTTATATTGCACCTTTGGTAGGAGCCGATTATTCCGTTCATGGAATTAAGTATCACCCAACATTCCAATTGACCAAAGTCGATCCTGAAGCTTCTGCAAAGAAAATAAAAACCATAGCCGAAAGACATGCTTCAATGCTTACAGGTATTACTTCCTTGGCTTATGATACTCCTGGATATGGATATGGCGTAAAGGATAATGACGGGATGCCAGTATTACAAAAACGTTTGGCAGAAATTGCCCATGACTTTGATATACCTTATATACTAGATAATGCGTGGGGTGTTCCCTTTATAGGTCATGATATCACTAAGAGCGATGCAGATGTAATTATCTACAGTATGGACAAAGCCAGTGAGTCGCCTACTTCCGGTTTGGTAATCGGTAAGGAAGAATACATGGTTCCAATTCGTAGAGCTCTTGGAATGCATGGGGATAGGTATGGTACTACCGCATCCTATGGAAAAGCTGCTTACGTCACGAATGATCCGGGTAAAGAGGCTATGCTCGGTATGATTGCTGCATTAAAAGAACTTAAAGATAACCCTGATGATCTCAAAAAGCCAGTCGACGATATGTATAATATTGTTAAAGAAGAATTTGACCAAATCAACCCCAAGATAAAGAAAGGCTTAATTATATCCAAATCTTACAACTCCAGAGCGGTTGAAGTAAACTATGAAAACACTTGGAGTGGTAATGAACTAGGATTTCCCATCTTTTCCATTGAAGATATGTATGCAGGAAGTCAGTTGATGCAAACAGGACTTTCTCAAATGGGTGTTATTCCAACTGTTGCTTATGATGGTAATATCTTGATTTCTCCAGGTTTAGGTACTACCGATGATAATGGTCAGATTATAGAGAGTAACTTCAGATATGCAGTAAAAGCTCAGGTAAAACTCATGGAAATTGTCGCTAAATATAGTGGGTATATTGATTAATAAGAAATCCTTACGCCAAGAGTTTTTAAATAACTCTTGGCGTTCGCAAAAGTAAAACCATAGAAGGAGGTATTTTGCATGCCTAAAGTAGTAGTTATAGGCGGAGGATGGGCAGGTTCCGGAGCGGCATTATCAGCTAAAAAAGCCGGAGCTGATGTGGTATTGTTGGAAAGAACAGACATGTTATTAGGGACAGGTTTAGTCGGCGGCATTATGCGAAATAATGGAAGATTTTCTGCCACAGAAGAAATGATTGCTATGGGTGGGGGAGATTTATTTCAGGTAACTGACCTTGTTGCAAGACATAAAAGTATTGATTTCCCTGGTCATAAACATGCTTCTCTATATGATGTAGCTTTAGTAGAACCAGCAGTTAAAAAGGTATTAAGTAATGCAGGAATTGAAATATATACTGAGAGTCGGGTAAAAGATGTTCTAGCCGAAGG
>JAQWCA010000214.1 GCA_028706065.1 Tepidanaerobacteraceae bacterium | reverse complement strand
TGCCACTGTGCATATCCAACTGTGATTCTCTTAATGCTTTGGCCTAATTCTTCATTTTCTTTCATAAGTATATGAGCATGGTTGTTCATTAAGCAATATCCGTATAATTCAAATCCATCTATTTTTTTTGCTCTTAAAAGATAATACAAAAACTTTTTCCTATCTTCATCTTCTAAGAAAATATCCCTTCTATCTATTCCTCTCAGCATGATATGGTAGATGACAAGCGAAACGTCCCTCTGTCACCCAAAATTTACTATATTATTATTATAATTTAAGTATGTGAATATATCCACAATTTAAATTAAATTTTAGTTAATTGAAGTAAGCATTTTTTCATTTGGAGTGGTTTCAATGAGATAACTTTTAAGAACTGTTCATCGTTCTATTTCTCTTGTTTATGAAAAAATAAATTAATTAAAATCTATCACGATTCCATTGACAACAACTGATTCTACTTTGGAAATATCCAATAAATGCGGCATATATTTGAGTTTGACCTAACCATTGTCACTATAGCACATACTTGACTCAAATTCTTGAATACTGCCATCAGTCATTTTGACACTTATAGGTATTGTTATAGCTTCATTAAATTCACCACTACCTGCTAAAGTTACCCCTAAGGGTGATATTTTGACATTATTTATGTTTAGAGTGTCACATTTAATATCACAGTCAGCTTGCAATTCCTCGCCAACAGATTGAATTTTAAATGTAGTTTTCCAATTTCCCGTTACATAATTGCCATGTGAAACAAAATCCCCCATAAGTTTTAACTCATCAAGATTTATATTTGATACATCAAAGATGTATTCTATATAATCCCGCCCCCATTTGGCATTACCTGATTTATCTATTCCAAAGTAGATATTAGCTGAATCTATACATATACTATTTCCGGCAGAATCGACGAAATGCAAATCCCCATGATCATCAATACCGTCTCCAACCCATTTGGTTTGTATATGGAGGTGACCGTCAATAAAACCAATATTGGATATATACATGAAATCTATTTGAGGTAAGGTGATTTTCTTTTGATCTGGGGCTAAGATTCTTATTATCCCTTGGGATTGTAGTTCGTCAAACAAATCACCGCCACCGCCACCTGAAATATTACTACTTGTATCTAGTAGGATTGTTTGGGAATCTTTAACTTCTTTAACATCCGAAAGATTAATACCAGTCTCAACTTTATTAAAGGTCAGTTTATCACTTAAAAATGATTCAACCTGAAAGCTTACCTTTTTACCGTTTAGTTTTTTCCCGCCATTAGCTTGCATACGTAAAGTTGCCGTTTTAGTTGTTTCATCATAGTGGACTATTTCACAAGTAGATATATGAGTTCCACTTAAACTATAGTCGTATATATCCAAGGTCTCATCAATTCTATCTCCTACTAAATCCTTCATTGTAATATAAATGACTGCCATCTCATTATCATTCATAGCTCCTACTACTTCCATCTTAATGCCATTGTCCTCACAAGCAATTTCTATAGGCTGTAATAACAATGCAAAATCAGGGCTAATTATCGACAAGAGATTATTAAAGCTTGGAATTGTTGCCGCCATTGCTCCAATCGAAAGTATAAGGCAAAGACAAATGGCCAGTGCAGCTGGGACAGCTCTTTTGAAATGCCAAGGAGATTTCTTCTTTTGAATTTTCTTTTCTACTTCTGAAATCATATCATATTCAGGTGTTTGAATGGTGCTTATGGCATTTTTTATAATCGTTTCATCATAATCATATTTCATTTTTGTTTCCCTCCAACCGTTCATAATAGGAATTAGTTTCTTGTAATACTTTGGATAGCTTCCTCTTTGCTCTTTCATAACGTTTCCGCAGTGTAGGACTAGATACATGATAGATTTCTTCTAATTCTGTATAGCTTTTTTCATCAATAACTCTACTAAATACCAAAGCACGTTCTTCTGGAGATAGAGTTAAAAGTGCTTCCTTTAAATCATCCCTTATAAAATTTGTATCTTCGCTTTCTTGCTCTATAAATGATTTAACTCTAATATGTGGCAGAAAAAACAATAACTTCTTCTTTCTAAGCAAATCAATACAAGTGGTATATGCAATGCGATATAGCCATGCCGATAAGGATGTTCCGCTTTTAAAGCTTTTTCTTTTGTTATAGGCCTTAATAAAGGTCATTTGCACAACATCTTGAGCTTCAAAATAATCACAAAGTATATTATGACAATATCTAAGAAGAGGTTGCCCGTAAAGCTCAATGGCACATCGCAATTCATGCTCTCCACCTGTTGCAAATGTATTGTCGAGATCACTTGCTTTCATTTCATCTCTCCCTTCATTGAAAAACAAATCGGAAATCTATCTTCTACTCTTTATAACGTAAGCAAAGGGCTTTTTGTGACAACTGCGTCATTTTCACTAATAATTATGATAACATTTTTCCTTCTTCTCTATATATATGTTTTGTGATACTGTCTATAAATAATAGTATCAACACTTGTTGGACTGAATAAAGCAGTGATTTTAAAATAAAAAAAGCCATAAACGAACAAACAGTCCATTTATGGCTCGCATAAAATTATTTTAATTTATTGAATCGGAATACGGGTACCGTTTATTATGACAGCGGTAACAGTAGTAACATCAAGAGGAGCTTCCGTGTTCCAGTGCGAATTAAAGGTCTGTTTTTGAGAGTTATTGCTACCGCCGCCGCCTTGCAGCGAAATAACCCCATTGGCAGTCTCAACTGCCATAGACATTTCGCTCGCCATGCACTCTTCTCCCGTGTAGGAACCGATGACTTGAAGCCCCAAAGGGGTAAGAGTTATATGCTCAAAAAGATGGCCTTCAACGGGAATGTCATTTGTTAAGATACGCATCTTGCGATTGGTGTCGCTTAGATTTGCGGCCACCTTCCAGCGGCCTTCCACACCGGAATAGACCGAGCCGGCATAGCAAAGGGTATAGCCATCAAGTTCCTCGGTGTCTATAGAAAAGATGGCTTCTTCGTATCTATATATCGCATCCCCGTAGTCGCTTTCTTCCAGGTCTAGCAGACGGCAGTTCTTATCGCCGTAAAGATCCAATACATAGTCGGCCATAATCAATTCGCCGTCCGGGGTTTTAAGATTTAGATTGGGGTCTGTGCTACCAAACTCTTTATGAAAGAACTTGCCTGTCTGAACATGCAGTTTTCCATCTACAATACCGATATTGGAAATCCACTGGTCGTCTTCACCATGGGGCATAGGGGCATAATTGCCGGGAACAAGAACCACTGTTAGTTCGTCAAGGTCGTCCGGTAAGTCCGAGCTGCCCCTGCCCCAAATGAGGTCGTTCGGTAAGTCCGAGCCACCCCAAATCTGGCCTCCACGTATGGATACAGTTTCAGCCTCCTTAATGTCCGACAGGGATATAGAAACCGGCTCCTCATATGACCTTTCATCAAAATATATAAGAAAGCTGCCTAATTCCAACGGATCGGACAGCGGCGAATCCGAATCGGCTGTAATATTGAATTCATAATATATGGTATTGGTTTCCTCGTCAAAGTAGAGCATTTTTTGCCCGTAGCCGAAGCTGGCGATAGTTTCGTCTGTTTGTCCCTTTGCTTCCTCTTGTGCCTGCGTATTCATTTTCACGGTAAACCCGTCCCGGAAATCGGTTTGCTCAGTCAGTCGGTTTTGCCCGCTTACATCTTGCAAAGACAAATAGATAACCGCCATATTGTCGTACTTTTGTGCGCCGATGACCTCCATGCGGATGCCCTGATCTTCACAATATGCCTCGACAGGCTCAACGATTTCACCAAAGGAGGGGTTAAATTTTTGGATAAACCAATCAAAACCACCCAGTGTCGCAGCTGCTGCTGTGACAACCAACATTACTGACAAAGCTAATGCTGCAACTGCGGA
>JAQWCA010000213.1 GCA_028706065.1 Tepidanaerobacteraceae bacterium | reverse complement strand
AAGTTACTTCTTTGCTCCGTCTAATAGGCCTTAAACCGGAGATTTATACTATGGTAAGGCCGGATCCGTTTTTTCGTAGGGAATGATAATTAGAAATTATTATGGGTTAGGGTGCGAAATGTGGGACATATACTTATAGGGTTAGTATAATAAAAACAATATTTTAAAAGCGTTGACCAAGAAGAAGTAGGAACAGCTATAGCCTTACAGAGAGCTACCGGGTGGTGAGAGGTGCAAGGAAAGGCGTTCTGAATACATCTTGAAAGCTGCTCACCGAAAGGGTCAATCCTAAGTAGATTGATGCCGGGGACCTGCACCCGTTACAGTGTTAAAGTATAAATGCGTTAACGCGCATCGTACTTGATAAGGTTGGTATTGTGAAATACCAATAAAATAAGGTGGTAACACGGAAACAATCCCGTCCTTTGTAAATTCGTAGGACGGGATTTTTGTATATCATCACGAAAAGGAGATGGTGTTGTGGACTGTGACTATTATTATCGAGATATAGAGCTTAATGGTCATTGTAAACAAAAGAAAAATTATCAAAATTGGAGGAATAACTATAATGGCAAATGTAAAATTTTACAGTGGAGAACAGATCCCCCTTGAAATGCATAAGGTACGCATTGTTCAAAAATTAAAGCTGCCTAGCGTAGAGCAACGTCTCGAATCTATAACTGAGGCAGGCAACAACACATTTCTTCTTAAAAACCGTGACGTATTTATGGACATGCTTACAGACAGCGGCGTTAATGCCATGAGCGACAGGCAACAGGCAGCTATGCTGATAGCTGACGACAGCTATGCCGGAAGCGAAACATTTATAAGACTTGAAAATAAACTCAAAGAGATTTTTGACACCAAATACTTTTTACCAACACATCAGGGCAGGGCATGTGAAAATATTATTTCTCAGGTGTTGGTTCATCCCGGCTCAATTGTGCCAATGAATTACCATTTCACAACCACAAAATCTCATATCACCTTGAACGGAGGTACGGTCGAAGAACTTATATCTGATACCGGACTTGAGGTTACAAGCACCGACCCCTTCAAGGGTAATATAGATATAAATAAACTGGAGACACTTATTGAAAATTACGGTGCGGATAAAATCGCCTTTGTTCGCATGGAAGCCGGCACAAACCTCATAGGCGGCCAACCCTTCTCCCTGGAAAACCTCAGTGAGGTGCGCAGTGTATGTAACAAACATGGACTTATACTTGTGCTTGATGCAAGCTTGCTTGCTGATAATTTGTATTTTATCAAGATTAGAGAGGAAAAATGTAAGAATATGAATATAAGGGAAATTACTCTTAAATTAGCCTCTCTTTGTGATGTTATTTACTTCTCCGCCCGTAAACTGGGCTGCGCACGAGGTGGTGGTATCTGCACCAATAACGAGGATATTTTTGTAAAAATGCGTGAACTCATACCTCTTTATGAAGGATTTCTTACTTACGGCGGAATGTCTGTAAGGGAGATGGAGGCCATAACCGTAGGTCTTGATGAAACCATGGATGAAGACTTTATCAATCAAGGGCCTCAATTTATCGCCTTTATGGTAGATGAACTCCTTAAAAAGGGTGTCCCTGTTGTAACCCCGGCAGGAGGTCTCGGTTGTCATATCAATGCCATGGAATTTGTAAGTCATATTCCCCAAAATCAATATCCCGCAGGAGCTCTGGCGGCAGCACTTTACATTGCCAGTGGTGTTCGCGGTATGGAACGTGGTACACTCTCGGAGCAGCGAAACTCGGATGGAACCGAAACTTTTTCAAATATGGAGCTCTTAAGGCTCGCCATGCCACGGCGTGTATTTACCCTTTCCCAGGTCAAGTATGCCATCGACCGCATAGTTTGGCTTTATGAGAATCGCAATCTTATTGAAGGGCTAACTTTTGTAGAGGAATCAAAAATCCTGCGTTTCTTCTTTGGAAGATTAAAACCAGTTTCCAATTGGCAGGAAAAATTGGCTGAGAAATTCAGAAAAGATTTCGATGATAGTTTGTAAAAATTAAAAACTCGCATACCGAAACATGCGAGTTTAAAAAATATGAGCAAGCCTATAAGCCGAGTTCTGTATTTGACGGTCATCTATCTAGGATGCCAGTTACCTGACACCTCCAGCGACCATACCCGGGAGCACGACGGGCCGCCGCATATGCTCCCCTATTTGGTCTTGCTCCGGATGGGGTTTACAGAGCCGGGAAGTCACCATCCCGCTGGTGAGCTCTTACCTCACCTTTCCACCCTTACCCCGTTAAAGTGATTAAATGTTAATCTTATCCGTGAATACGAGTTTACCTCATCCCACATCAAACATCCCACTTCTCACTTCAATAGGGGCGGTATCTTTCTGTTGCACTGTCCTTGAGGTCACCCTCACTGGGTATTACCCAGCACCCTGCCCTATGGAGCTCGGACTTTCCTCGGGCATAAATGCCCGCGACCATCTGGCTTACTCATTATATATCATTTATTAAAGGGACTGTAATTATAACACATAGAACATTGTTGTCAAGTTTTTACGATTACCACTTTTAGATGCCTATTTCCTCTTCACCAAGGGCTTCATCGATTCCACGATTGGCCAACTTATCTGCTTCTTTATTGTGCTCACGCCGAACATGCCTGACAGTAAAACCTTTGAATTCTTTCAATAATCCACAAGCTTCTCTGTAGAGAGGTTTTAGTCCTTCGTTTTTTACCTGATATTCACCATTGATTTGTTTCACCATAAGTTCACTGTCAGATACAATTTCTATTTCTTCGATATTCATTTCCAGGGCTTCTCTTAAAGCTGTAAGCATGGCAGTATACTCAGCTATGTTGTTCGTCGTCTGACCTATATAGACACTGATTTCTTTAATAACATTGTCATTTTCATCAACCAAAAGAACTCCTATTCCTGCATTTCCGGGGTTACCCCGGGAAGCACCGTCTGTATAAGCAATAATTTTACTCATAAAGCCTCCATCTTTATTTGTTAAACAAGTATTCTCCCACAATTTTCACAATAGATTAACCCTTCGTGACGTTCAACCTCCAAGGCTATCATCACTGACACTTCCATCATGCAGCCACTGCATTTTCCATCTAATACCGAAGCGACAGGTTCACGTTTAAATTTTTTAATCCTTCGATATTTGTCTAATAATTCCGGAGAAATACCAGTTTCCAGCTCTTGTTTTTGTTTAATTATCATGGATAATTCATCTTTTATTTTATCAATTTCTTGGCGTGTTTTCAATTGCTTTTCGTTATATTCTTTTTTCTTTTTTATTGCTATTTCTTTTTCTTGAGGAAGGTCTATATTGAGATTTTCTAGCTCTTCCATAATTTCCAATGCCTTTTCCTCATATTTTTCCACTTTTCCCCGAGTTGCATCTTGTTTTTCCTTAAGTATATTTAACTCTTTTATTGTAGTTACTTCACCGCTGTAAATTCTATTTTCCATCTGTTTTACCATATCGTAGGATTCTTGTAGCTTCTGCTCTGTATGTCGTAGCTGATTTTTTAAGAAAATGATTCGTTTGTTTTTTTCTTTAAGCGTTTTTTCTAGATTGTTTATAATTTTGCGTAATTTATGCATGTAATCCTCAACAGAATGATTTTTAATAGCTTGTTCCAGTGCTTCGCGTCGACTTTCAATTTCCTGTAACTTAAAAAGCCCGTTTAGTTCTTCTCTAATCATATCTTCCCCTCCAAACTATTTAAAAAAATAATGAGAACAGGCTAATCCTATTCTCATATAATTACAAAGGGATCTTCATCTTTATATATGGATATTTTAACTTGTTTGTTGATAAGTTTTGTTTCCTGCTCTAAATATCCTTTAAGAACAGATAATAAAATATTTTCTGTTGCAAAATGCCCTGCGTCAATGATAGCAAGACCGGCTGCTTTGGCGTCAAGAGCTTCATGATATTTCACATCA
>JAQWCA010000212.1 GCA_028706065.1 Tepidanaerobacteraceae bacterium | reverse complement strand
GGGAAAAAGCGCCTGGTCTTAATAGGGGAAAAGGATGCATACTTTGACGCGATAGAAAATGAAGGAAACATCGAGAGACGGAGCATGATAAAGGAAAAACTACAAAAGACGAAAAGGGCGGCGGGTTAAGCCGTCCTTTTTTGTTGATATATTTGTTCGTTTATATTTTATATTTAGACAAATTTTCAGACAATATGACGTAGGGCTGCGCCCCTTTGATATTCCAGAGGTCTATGGTTACCCTTTGGGTGTTGCTTCTCTCATTATGGCGTTGTCGATAAAGGTACGCGGACGGTAAAATAAAAATCTATTTTGGGTTGTCGCGTTATTGCTTGTTTGGTGCGTTACGACATTTCACGAGATTTTGGTCACATTGGGTAAGAGACGGGAGCGGAGAAACGGGGGACCAGCCGCTTTTGATTTTTCCGTTATGGATAAGAGCCAAACAAGAAATTTATTTCAGTTTTTCTTTGAAGTATGTTATATTTCTTTGAAAAATGGGTAATATGAGTATAGAGATTGCACACATAAACAGTCTGCCATTTCTAACCCGCTCGCAAGGGTCGCACTTTCCCTCTCGGGCGGGTATTCTCTTTCTCCATTTAGACCTTGGACCATCATAAAACCATGAAATAGAAACACTCAGGCAACAGGGTGTTTTTTTTTCATCATTTTATTCTGCGATGCAAAATTTCTTTTTATATTATCTGCTTTTGCCCTCTCTTTCAGGAATATTCCTCAAAACTTTGGGTAATATACAATAATAAAACGTTGAAAGGGGATTATTAAAGTGCAAAAAAATCCAGAATTAGACCGAATCACCGAAGAAGTCAGACGCCTTCCAATTTTACAAGTAGTTGGTAAGCAAATGAATTTTGCCTACTGCCGATACGGAAACTACTTTGGGCTTTGCCCGTTCCATGATGACACACATGCCGGCAGCTTTTCGGTAAGCGAAACATTGAACCGTTTCACCTGTTTTTCCTGTGGGGCAAAAGGGGATTCCATATCCCTATATGCAAAAATCAAAGGATTGACCTATTTCGAATCAAAGATGGAAATCGCCTACGCGTTTGGCATTATTGATTCCAAAACGTTCGAGCGGTTTTCGGGAAAAACCAAAACAAAAAACCTTGTTGAAAACGTCAACCAAAGACAACCGAAAAACATAGAGACGCCGAAGAAAGATACGAATAAAATGATTCACTTCCCAGTGATTCTCAATACCGTGTACAGTGCTTTTTTGGACCTTTGTGAACTTTCAGAAGCGCATGCGAACCATTTAACCAACGTCAGGAAATTGACCTCGGAAATTATCAATGAACGGAAATATAAATCAAACGTAGAACACGGAACGGTATTTTTTGAGAGACTAAGGGAAGAATTAAGAGACAAAGAAGTATTGAAAGGGAAAACCTTTAGGGAAATCATGGAAATGACTCCTGGATTTTACCAAAGAAAATGCGGAAATGAATGGGTCTGGAAATCTCATAACACGGCGGGTATTTTGATACCGATTCAAAATGAACTTGGGCAAATCACAGCTCTTCAAATACGGGCAGATAATGAAATGAATAACGGTCAGCGTTATGTATGGTTCTCATCGACTTGTGCAAAATATGATGGTACAGGATTATTCAGAGGTGGAATTAGTCCGGGTGCCCCGTTAGATGTTCTTTACCCCAAAGAAACTCCTTCGAAAGCATTGTTTATAACCGAAGGACGGTTTAAAGCAGAGGCTATTGCGGATAGAATCGGTGCGGTGGTCATTTCCGTTCAGGGGGTTACCAATTGGAAGGGAATAGAGAATTTAGTCACAGAAACAGAAAAAGAAGCGAAAAAACGGTTTGAAGGGTTTGAAGGGTTTAAAAATATTTGTATGGCATTCGACCGGGATATACATTCAAAATACCAGGTTTATCAACAATTAAAGCGACTTAGTGACGAATTAGCAGATTGTTTTGGAAATAAGGAAATTTTTTATATAACTTGGGACGGTTATTACAGCGGCATTGATGATTTATTAGGTGCCAATATAGGCAAAACCAGGCAGGAAATCGGGGAAATATTGAAAATTCACAACAAAAACTATTATGATGAGGAATTCGAAAGACAGTTAAGCGAAGCGATAGAATCAAATGAAAAGGGTCCCATAGATGTTCTTTCTCGGAAATATCTCGATTACATCAAAATAGAAAAAGAAACAAAAGAAGCGAAGAAAAAAAGAGAACGTCGCGAGCGGATTTATAAAAAAGTTCCTTTTCTGTATGAGTCCGGCGGGATACGCATATAAGGTCAATATTTAAAAGCAATAGAAAAAGCACTGAGTTATATTTTTTCAAATAATGGATATTATAATGTGAACACTAAAAAGTGAGTCAATCATAAATTGGCTAAATTAAGAGGAGGAGATATTTTGAAACGAATCAATTTAGTTGATTATTCCGCGGATGATGTTTCTATAAGAATTACTGGCGATGTAATTGTGACTCTTCGGGTTGTTGCTGCAAAGAGGGAAGAAATCGATGAAATTGATGAGGAATTTGAGAATATAGATGAAATTGAGGCGAAAATAATCGAGGACTATTTGGATTCAATCGGCAAACAGTCAATGAAAAATCGTTCGAAAAAATCTACGAGACTTGATAATATAGTTTTCTTCGATTCTGATGATTTTCTCGAGGAGACCGATGATGACATTCCCTGGTAACGAGGTTCAAAACACCCCAGCACACGATTGTACTGGGGTGTAGGGTTGCAATTTATATTTATGGTGCAACAAGCATATTATAGCTGAAACCTAAAAAGGAAATCACAGTGAAAGGAGAGATAAAAATGGTTGAAACACAAAAAGTCAAGCGAGGCGAGATATATTATGTCGACCTTGGGGAAGGAGTTGGCTCCGAAGTCAAAAAGATACGACCATGTATCATCATTCAAAATGACATCGGAAACAAATTTTCCCCAACCACAATCATTTGTCCAATCACTCATCGGAGAAAGAACACCAAGCAGCCGACGCAGGTGATACTTAATAGGAGTTTGGTAAACGGTAATGTGGATGGAGTGATTCTGGCGGAACAGCTTAGAATAATTGACAAAACGCGAATAATTGACTCGGCGGGTTCTCTCACCGATGCAGGATTGATAAAACTGGAACAGGCGCTACGCATTTCAATAGGGGTTCAGTAAACCAACACCTCCGGATGATTCTGGAGGTGTTCTGTTTTTGGATACCTAAACCCCTGCCAGCAACGATTTTGTGTAGTATGATAAACAGATGTTAATCTGTATTTGGGTGACATCAAAGTTCGATAGACAACTTCGAAGCGAGTTTATAACATGGGATACAAGAGTTTGGGGGATGAGTAGGATGATTTCAGATAGGATATTCCAAGAGAGAAATACTACAAATTTGCACAGGTCAAAGCTATAGCTATGGCTTTTTTGATACGGCAGCCGCTCAATAAGAGACACTAATAGCAATTCAAGGGTTCACTTCAAAGTTCGGTAGTGAACATTGACGTGAACTCTTGAGTAAACCGGATACAAAGAATCCCAAAGATTTTGGGTTTCGTCTTATTCGAAAAAGCCATAGTGATAATTAAGTCCCAAAAATCCGGTCCAAAACAATTTTACCGGTTCCTTCCTCAGTCGTTCAATATCAATTCTGACAAATTTCTTCTCGTAATCAAAAAAGCACCAACGTTTCCAGTTAGTGCTTCTCCATTCGGTTATCCTTTTAATTTTTATATCGACTATCCTTGAACTGGGTTTTGTCAACATACAAATCAAACGCTAAGATTGTCAATTGAATGTCCACGTTCATGTCTTGACGATGATACGTGCATTTCCAGATATTCGCTTGTGGCTGAGTGTAGGTTATCGCATTACCATCAGCCCATTCTTCTATTTTATGCAGAATATCTGAGAAAGACTTATTTTTCTTATTAA
>JAQWCA010000020.1 GCA_028706065.1 Tepidanaerobacteraceae bacterium | reverse complement strand
AATGAACTCTTTCATTATTCACGGCATATATTGTATCTCCATTCTGTATTCCTACTCTATCTGCAGGTTCTCCGGGAATAACCGTTACTTGTGTTGTAGCTATACCTGATGAAAAACTAATAATCGCCAATAGCAACACAGCCAGAAGAAAATTCATTATAGGGCCTGCTAGCACAACTCCCATACGGGCAAAAACCGATTTGTTATTAAAGGCTCTGGGATCACTGGTTTCTGAGTCTTCTCCTTCCATTTTCACATAACCTCCAAAAGGAAGTATGCGGATAGAATAATCAGTCTCTTTCCTTTTTATTTTAAATATTTGAGGTCCGAATCCCAAACTGAATTCATTGACTTTTATATCAGACATTTTAGCAAATATGAAGTGACCAAATTCATGAAAAAAAACTAGCATCCCAAAAACAATTATCGACGGTATTAATGTTTGCAACGCTTTCACCTTCCGCAAGTCATACTTTCTTAAGTGGAGGTATTATGCCTGAATGAGTTAGAGCCCTAACTATAACGATTACTAATGGCCCTATAAATAATCCCCTCCAGCCGAATATTTTTATTCCAAGATAAATAGAAACGAGAGTCAACAGAGGATCAATACCTAGATTTTGACCAATTACTTTAGCTTGCAAAACTTGTCTACTTCCGATAATTATAACATATAACACCAATAAACCAATGGCAAAATTAGTGTTACCCATAACAATTAAAAAAATTATCCACGGTATAAATATGAGACTGGGGCCAATTAAGGGCATTATATCCAATAGGCCGCATATTATACCCAATGTCAGAGCATATTCTACACGCAAAATATAAAAACCTGTAACAGTTATTATAGTACTAGCCAGAACCAGAATTAACTGTGCTTTTATCAAGCGTATAAATGAAAATATAAGTTCAACTTGAATCGACTTTACTTTCTCTTGTAACTGCACAGGAAATGCATTTTTAACCGATTCTATAATCTTATCCATGTCTTTAGTAAAGAAGTAACTAAATAGAAAAATAAATATTAGTAATATAAATATATTAATAAACATATTAGGTACCATTCCTATTTTATTAACTAGGAAACTATAGTAATTTGACATAGAACCCATTATTGTAGATAAAATTTGATTAAAATTAGCTTTTAGATAAAGTAAAACGTCTTCGGGAATCCTTGCAAAAAAATTAACAAGAAATATGTATGTTTTGTCTAAAAGCATGTCATAGTAAGCGCGTTGAGTAGGTAAGGAGTTGATCAGTTTACCAAATTCGAAGGTGAAACGGGCAATGATTAGCAATGAAATATAACCTAATATGCAGTATATTGCAGCTAAAACAACAGCTGAAATTACACCTCTGTCAAAGTTTGTTTTTCTCTCTAAAAAACTCACTATTGGTTCAATGATTAGAGCAATAATCAAACCAACCACTAAGGGAAATAAATATTTCAATGCCAATACAATAAAAATTGAAGTAAGTATTATAGCCAATATTAGAAATAGAATTGGGCCATAATTAGCCTTTATCTTCATGGCAAACCACCTTTTAGGATTATCATCACAATATAAATATATGCAATGGGAAATGAAAAAAGAGCACTGTCAAGCCTGTCAAGAATACCTCCATGCCCAGGAATGATATTGGAAAAATCCTTTATTCTGCAATATCGTTTGATTAATGAAGCTGACAAGTCACCAATCTGGGAAACAAAACCGATTAATACACCCAATATAGTTGCATGAACAATGCCTACTTCCGGCAATAAAAACCTGGCAAATATCACGCACACAACAACACTAAATAAAGCCCCTCCCAAACTTCCTTCCACAGTTTTTTTAGGACTAATATGTGGAACTAATAGTTTTTTCCCAAAAAATATACCAATAAAAAAAGCTCCGGTGTCGCATGCCCAAGTTGTAACAAATATCCACCAAGCAAAGTTTATGCCATTTGGAAGATTCCTAACCAGAATAAAATACATAAATAAAAACGAAGTATATATAAATGAAAACACAGTATAAATAACATCGATGATACGATTCCTATTGTTATTAATTATACTGTATAGGCACTCTAATACAATCAGTATAACCATTGAAAAAGGAACCCAAATAAAATTAAATTTATGATAAAAACTTGCGTAATATAATAGAATTATAGTAAAACAAGAATTTAAATGGGAGGCTATATGAATATCATTTTTTTTAAAGGCATTGTGAAGCTCGTATATGGCAAAAATATTCAAAAGACATATGCTAATAAAAAAAACCCAACCGCCAATATTTATAATGAGTCCTAACAGTACTATTCCCACTATAGCACTCATAATTCTTGTAAGCATAAATTATTCACCTGCTTTATTTTTTAGCCCTCCATATCTACGTTCTCGCTGCTGAAATTCATATATTGCTTGTAACAAGTCTTTCGGTTTAAAATCCGGCCAGTATACCTCAGTAAACCATAGTTCAGTATAAGCAATTTGCCAGAGTAAAAAATTACTTATCCGCAATTCTCCGCTAGGCCTAATCAATAGATCCGGATCTGATAAGTCTTTAGTAGATAAATATTTTCTAAATATATCTTCATCGATATTATGGACTTTTAATTTGCCTTCTATTACGTCCTTGCAAATGTCAATACAAACTCTGGATAATTCTTTGCGAGCACCATAATTTAACACAATATTCAAAACGAGGCCCGAGTTATTACGTGTACGTTGTATACATTTTTTTATTTCACAAACAATTCTCTTGGGTAAGGCCTCCCAATCTCCAGTTACTACAATTTTGATATTGTTTTTATGTAAGGAATCAACCTCTTTTTTAAAATAATACAATAAAAGGTTCAATATTGAATCAACTTCCTGAACCGGTCTCTTCCAATTTTCGGAGGAAAAAGCAAATACACTGAGAACTTGAATGTTTAGTTTTGAACAATTGCTCACAATATCCCTAAGTGCTTCAGCTCCTGCCCAATGTCCGGCAAATCGCGGAAGGCCTTTACTTTTTGCCCATCGACCATTGCCGTCCATGATTATAGCTATATGTCTTGGTAAATTTTCCATGTCTATTTTTTGAGTTATATTTTTTATGGCCATGTATTTCCTCCTAGCGTCTTACATAAAAACCCCCTCCAAAGAGGGGGTTTTTATCCTTGTACTAACAGCCCCAACTGGATAGTGCCTTTACAACTCGCGTTTTATCTCAGGAAAAAGTGCAGCTACAAGTGTAACTCCGATTTCTTCATCCGAATTGATTCGAACAACTCTTGCTATGTTATAATTGCTGGTAATTTTAGGAGGTTCGGTATAGCTTATGTGATAAATAGAAATGTTCTTTTCAGTCAGCATTTTAATGACCCTATCTAAAGGAAATCCGATTAGTTCAAATTCGTAACTGGCTATAATTATACCTCCGTTATGTCCTTTACTTTATTATTGAGAACTTTATCTGTTTCATCTATGCATGAATCCGTAATCTTTTGAATTTCTTCCTGTGAACGCTTCAAATCATCCTCAGAAATTTCTCGGTTTTTTTCCATCTTTTTTAATATATCATTATATTCTCTGCGAATATTTCTAATAAAAACTTTAGCCTCTTCGGTTTTTTTCTTGGCTATTTTCACTAGATCCTGTCGTCTTTCAGTTGTCAACTCTGGTAATATCAATCTTATAACTTTACCGTCGTTATTTGGTGTAAGATGAAGATCTGATTTTAAAATAGCTTTTTCTATTACTCCTAACATTTTCAAGTCCCAAGGTTGAATAAGAATCATTTTTGGTTCAGGAACATTTATAGATGCAACTTGATTTATTGGAGTAGGTGTTCCATAGTAATCTACAAATATTTTGTCAAGAAGTGCAGTCGACGCTCGCCCCGCTCTAATGGTTGCAAATTCAGACTTTAGATTGGCCAACACCTTCTTCATACGTTCTTCAATCTCATTAAACATCTTCCTGTCCAAATTAATCAACTCCCCCTTACTAATGTACCAATATTTTCACCTAAAACCACCCTTTTTATATTACCTGGTTTGGTAATACCAAAAACAATAATAGGAATATTATTATCCATACATAGAGATGTTGCAGTTGAATCCATTACCCCTAGACCTCGATTGAGTACATCTATATAATCTAAAGAGTTAAATTTTTGAGCTTTAATATTTGTCACTGGGTCTGAATCATAGACTCCATCAACTCTTTTTGCCAATAAAATTACTTCTGCTTCGATTTCAGCGGCCCTTAGGGCGGCGGTAGTATCCGTGGAAAAGAATGGATTTCCAGTACCTGCAGCAAATATAACAACTCGGTTTTTTTCAAGATGCCTTATGGCCTTTCTTCTAATATAGGGCTCAGCAATCTCTTTCATTTCTATAGCAGTCTGTACACGAGTTTGAACCTCTCTGTTTTCCAAAACATCTTGCAAAGCTAGAGAATTGATTACTGTTGCCAACATACCCATGTAATCAGCCGTTGCCCTATCCATTTGTTTGGAATTTCTACCTCTCCATATATTCCCACCACCTACAACAATAGCTACCTCTACACCTAAGTTGTGAATTTCTTTAATCTGATCAGCTATGGAATTAAGAATATCTTGACTAATACCAAAACCTTTGTCTCCTGCCAATGCTTCACCGCTTATTTTTAGTACTACTCTTTTATAAACTGGCTTTTGCATCCAAAACCCTCTCTTTGCTTAAATAATTCGATGTTTTGTCCAAAAATCCTCTTTTTTTAAAAAAGAGACACTGACAATGTGTCTCTTTTTCCTTAGTTGTCTTGAGGGTTACAACCCTCCAAAACCTCTCCACGTTCAAATCGAGCAAAACGACTAATGTTGATATTTTCACCGATTATGGCTATTTTCTCCATAATAAGTTGAGAAACCTTCATTTCAGGATCCCTTATAAATGGCTGTTCTAGAAGACAGTTTTCTTCATAGTACTTTTCAATTCGGCCTTCAACAATCTTCTCGACTATTTTTTCGGGCTTGCCTTCATTTAAAGCCTGAACTTTTAGAATTTCTCTCTCATTTTCTATAACTTCTTTTGGAACACTATCCCTAGATAAATATTTAGGATTGGATGCAGCAACTTGCATAGCTATATCTTTCGCAAAACTTTTGAACTCTTCATTGCGAGCAACAAAATCAGTTTCACAATTAACTTCAACCAATACACCAATTCTGCCGTTCCCATGTATGTAAGATTCGATTATTCCTTCAGAAGCCGCACGGCCCATTTTCTTGGCAGCTTTTGCCAGACCCTTTTCTCTCAGTATGGTTATGGCCTTTTCTATGTTGCCATCGGTTTCCATTAGGGCCTTTTTACAATCCATTATTCCTGCACCGGTTCGCCCTCGCAATTCTTTTACCTGCTCTGGAGTAATCATGGCTAAAACCTCCCTATTTTTTTAAATAAAAGGTAAGGGTGGCCCCCTTACCTTGAAATAAACTATTCTGCTTCCATTTGTTCACCTTGTCTACCCTCGATTACAGCATCTGCCATCTTTTCAGTTAACAGTTTGACTGCCCTTATAGCATCATCATTTCCTGGAATTATATAATCTACTTCATCGGGGTCACAATTAGTATCAACTATTGCTATTATTGGTATGTTAAGTTTCCGAGCTTCTTGGATGGCTATCCTTTCTTTTCTGGGATCAACAATGAAAATTGCCTGGGGAAGCTCAGTCATATCCTTTATACCACCGAGGTTTTTTTCCAAACGCTCTTGTTCATGCCGTAAGTTCAAAACTTCTTTTTTCGGTAAAACCTTAAAAAGACCTTCTTCCTCCATTTTTTCAAGTTCATGCAGCCTATCTATTCTTTTGCGAATTGTTTTAAAGTTGGTAAGCATTCCACCTAGCCAGCGCTGATTAACATAATACATACCGCATCTTTGGGCTTCATTTTGAAGAGATTCCTGCGCCTGTTTCTTTGTGCCTACAAATAGAAGGTACCCACCTTCCGACGAAATGTTCTTAACAAATTCATAGGCCTCTTCGATTTTTTTTACAGTTTTTTGAAGATCAATGATATAAATCCCGTTTCTTTCAGTGAAAATATATTCCTTCATCTTGGGATTCCATCTTCTCGTCTGATGACCGAAATGCACACCAGCTTCCAGTAATTGTTTCATTGAGACTATTGACATTTTTTCACCTCCTGGTTTTATAACCTCCGCTAATTTCATTTTTTAAAGAAACCCTAAGGCACCAACTTTAAAAATCCATCAGCGTGTGTAAATTTACCGTTTGTTAGTATACCATAAAATTCATTTAAGTGCAAGAACCTCCTTAGCTTAATTTCCAAAGTAACCTATAACCGGCTATAATTATTGTTTTCTTTCATATTTTGTAAGGTAAGTTTTAGTAATGCAGCTATAGGAACCGCTAAAACGAGACCTAACAATCCAAAAAATGTCCCTCCAATCAAAAGAGATAATATAACCGTCAAGGGATGTAAACCTACATGTTCTCCGACTATATGTGGCGATATTATCCCACTTTCCAATTGATGTATTATGAACACCGAAATTATTATTAAAGGTATTTTGTTAGGATATCTCAAAATAGCAATTATTATAGCTGGCATCACACCTATAAGCGGTCCAAAATACGGTATTATATTGGTAATACCCGATAAAGCCCCAATAATAAACGCAAAATCGATTTTTATTACAACCATAACAAACGTCGTTAAAAAACCAATAATCAGGCTAACTATTAATTGACTTCTGATATACTGCCCTAAAGTTTTACCGATTTTTTCAAACCACAGTATTATACTATTACGATAATTGACGGGCAAATATTGGATTATACTTTCCCTTATTCTATCCAGATCTTTCAATATATAAAATCCTAAAATCGGTCCTAGAATTATACTAAACATACTAGAAAAAGCATTGATTATTGTATCGGCAACCTTTTCCAAACAATCTAATAGTAATTTTTCCAGCCTGTCTATATTACTATCAACAATCTCTTGAAGACTAAGTGGTAATGATGATAAATATTCAATTTTTATATTTGATATAATCTTTTGAACTTCACGGGTATAAAATGGTACCACATCTATCAGATTATTTAATTCCATAATTAAAACAGGAACTATGTATACTAGGGCAATAATAATAGAGCCTATTAAAATAAAATATATTATTGCAACAGCAGCTGCTCTTTTAACTCCTTTACTCGTTAAAAATTCTACTACAGGATTTAAAATATAAGCAATAAAAATACCAATGGCAAAAGGTAATACTATTGAAGTTAGCTTTTGCCTCTGATTTAAAATAAAAACAAAGATAAATAAAATTACAATAAATAAAAAAAGCCGGTATAACACACTCCGGTTTGAAAAGATATTAATAATCCTATCACCTCTTTTAACCACCCAGAGTTAACTGACTATTGTCCTGACAGTAAGGCAACAAACTACCATCATCACAGACCTCGTATATTACTGTCTTATCTTTTTCTATTAAAAACTCTACAAAACAATCCCAACAATAATACTGGTTGCTCCCAACTTTACCTACTGAATTTTTCCTACATAAGGGACATATCACCAATTTTTTTCACCTCAACAACATGTTTGCATAGTAGATATTGTTAAAATCTACATTCTCGTTAAATATTTTTCCCTAAAAAGCATAAAAAAATACGCATAAAAGCGTATCTATTCAAAATCACATCTTTCTTTTATAATGCCACCACCGATAATTATGTCATCTTTGTAAAAAACACAAGCCTGTCCGGGTGTTATAGCTTTCTGTGGATCCTTAAAAATCACTTTTATCGTATCATTTTTAAGAGGTTTAATCTCGGCGGGTTTTTCACTAAAGTTGTATCTTATTTTTGCATTAACCTGCATTTTTTCGGTTAAATTATTTATAGCTACCCAGTTCATTTTGTAAGCAATAAATTCTTTAACATAAAGATCTTGTTCCTCTCCTAAAACCACAGCATTATTCTTAATATCAATGTTTATTACATAAAGTGGTTTCCCAGCAGAAATTCCCAGTCCCTTTCTTTGACCAATGGTATAGAAAGGTATTCCCTTATGTTCTCCTAATACATTACCTTTTTTATCTACAAAAAGGCCTGGACTAAACTTATTAGGCACTCTTTCATTTATAAAATCATGATAGTTGGTTTTAATAAAACAGATTTCTTGACTATCAGGTTTATTGGCTACAGACAAACCTGTCTCTATAGCGATTTGTCGTATTTCTCTTTTGGTGTAATAACCAAGGGGTAAAACAGTGTGTTGTAATTGAAATTGTGTAAGATTATACAGTGCATAGGACTGATCTTTGCTAAAATCAACAGATTTTTTCAGTAAATACCTATTAGTTATAGGGTCGTATTCGACCTTGGCATAATGGCCGGTAGCCAAATAGAAGGCATCTAGCTCCAAGGCTTTTCTCAATAGTTCCTCAAACTTCAGATACTTGTTACACGCGATACAAGGATTCGGTGTTTTCCCCGCGATATACTCCTCAATAAAATATTTAATAACTTTTTCATGAAAATAATTTTTTAAATCTATCACATAATAAGGTATACCAATTTTATCGGCTACTCGCTGTGCATCATATACAGCTCCGGTAGAACAACAACCACCTTCTTTTAACTGTACTTCATCAGGTGAATTTGGCCATAACTGCATAGTCATACCAACAACATTATATCCCTGCTTTTTTAACATATAAGCACATACTGAGCTATCAACTCCCCCGCTCATCGCTACAACAACTTTTTTCTTATCCAATTTTATCCCTACTTATTGCGTTTTTTTTGTAATCATTTATAACTTCATGGAGGGCATCTAGCAATAACCACACCACACTCAAAAGTATTAAATTTGAAGGTTTTTCGAAAGAATATATCCTCAATGAGCTCCCCTTATACTTCGGACTAAACCTAATTTTCTTAAATTTACAATAAGCTGTTTTAGGTAATGTTCGGAAATTTTCTGTCGCTCAGCTATCTTCTTGAGAGGTATTGGCTCTCCTTCATAATTAACTGCAAGATCGTACATAGCTTTTAAGCCATATCGACCTTTAGTAGATAACCTCAATATATCTCTTCACCTAATTCCTATCGATTTAGTCGGATTTATATTTATAATATACTTTTTATATATAAAATAGTCAATGCCAAGTCCTATTTAAATCAAACATAATCATAATAAATTATGTTCTCTGTAGTTGAAAAACCACTTATATCATTTGTATAAATATTAAAAAATTCCTAAATTTTGATATCTATATGTCTATTATGTTTTTTTGTAATATGATTATTTTTTTGTTTTTGTTTTTGTTTTTGTTTCTTGTTTTTCTTTTTATTTCCATTTTTATCTTTTTTTGATTTGCCATGTTCTTGTTCAATTAAAGCTTTTTCTGTTTTTGAACGTTTATTAACCTTTTGTTTAGCTGTTTGTAACTGTTCTTGAAATTGAACAGTCATCAAATTCTTTTGTGTATCATTGTTTTCTTTTAAATACTGCTGTGTTTTTGACACCTCTACGGTTCTTGGCATCATTATCTGAAGATCAATAGGCCTAACAGTCATAAATAACCACCTAGCCTTCATAAGGTCCAAATCTTATTTGGCCTTCGTAATTGTAGAAGGTTGCATGTTTAATTTGATCTCTTACTTTTAAGCTGGCATTACCAATAATAATATTAACCCCGGAATAAGTTACATTTGAGGCTGAGACCTTTGCACGGTTTGAATGGGAAAGTATTGAGTCATATTTTTCTCTTTCTTTTTCTATATCCAATTTTTGCTCCTCTATAGATTCCTTGGTATGCAAAAGTTTCTCATATAATACTTGTTTATCTGGAGTTAATAAACCCTTTTCTTTTAATCTTGCTAAAACCTCCATAGCTTGATGTATTTTTGCTAAATCCTTTTCTGTTTGTTGAAGTTTATTGAGAATATCTTGAAAATTCCTTTTTAATTCAGGATTTACACCAACTTCTATCTCCGTATAGGTGGACATGGGTGAACCAATGATTTTTGCAACAAGCTCTTCTCCTGCTTTTATATTGCCACCAACAATTAACCCCTTTCTCCCCTGAATTACTATTTTATTTCCAGCAAAAAGGTAGCTATGCATGGCTGCATCAGCAATAGTTATATTTTCACCGGCTTCTATCGTAGTATTTTCGACATATCTTGCCGTAAAGTCTTGCCTTGCTTTTAACATACCTTTGCCTTGCCCCTGAACCCCTCTTTTTATTATTATGCTTCCCTCTGACTGAATTTCTGACGCTTCCACGATTCCATTTACTTCGACATCTCCATCAGCTTTAACGATAAAACCACTTTTTACGTTACCCATAACGATGACACTGCCTATGAAATTAATATTACCGGTGGCAGGCCCCACATCACCTTTGATTTCCAAAACTGGTAAGACGCTAAGTTTACCTTCATGAATAATCGGTTGGCCATCAATTCCTGAAAACATGTTATAACCATCTTCTGAGATAGTAACATTTTTACCAGCATGTATTCTCGCCTCTTTACCGTTTTTTGTCGGTATTGTTTTACCTGTCACTGTTTTACCCGCAATTCCTTTAGTAGGTGGAATAATTTTTGCCAGCAATTCTCCCTTTTTTACATTAGTTACAAGGTTTAAATTATAAAAATCAGCCTTACCGTCTTCGAGCACTCTCGGTTTTAAATCTCTATTAGTTTCAAAATAATACTCCACACGGCCATTCTCACCATTGATAGAGGATAATCCAGAAGCTATTTGAACTGTTATATTAAACAGACCTTTAGAAAGAACGTCCTTGATTTTATTTTCATCAATCCCATATACTATTTTCCGAACTGCAAGCTCTTGAATTATCTCCTTATATGTAAGCATTCGGCCGCCTCTAGGCGGAACTACAAAAATAGTCGCACCCATCTCATTTTTAGATATCTCTATCAAAACTTTAGCATCTTCGACATTTTCCTGATCAGTGTAATTATGTTTTGTTGCTGAAGAATCTTTTTTGTCAATTTCTCCAGTTTTCTCTATTGCCCACTTCAAAATTCTCTTGGTTTTCTTGCTATCATTGTCTTCCATCACTTCACCCGCCTTTGTCATAATAAGTTACCCGTTTTCTGCTTAAATGTCCCCTCAATCTTAAAATAGCTTTGGTGTGAAGTTGAGAAATTCTCCCTTGAGATAAATTAAGAACTCTAGCAGTTTCTTTGAAATTTAATCCTTCATAATAATACAAGGTTATAATTAGTTTTTCTCGTGGTGGAAGTTTGTTAATTGCATTTCCTAAAATATTTTTAATCTCTTCTTTTTCAGCCTGAATATCCGGTTGAATAGAAAATTGCCTAACATCTTCGAAGCTTATTAAATCGTCAAAGGAAAGAATCCCGGAAAAAGCCTTAACTTCTGTATATATATCATGAAGTTGCTTTATGTCAATATCAAGATATTTGCATATATCCTGATCATTAACAGAGCGCCCAAGGTTTTGCTCTAATTCCGAAAATGCCTCCTGAAGCATTTTTGCCTTTTTTCTAGTCCCCTGTGGAACCCAATCTAGTTTTCGTAATTCGTCAATTATTGAACCTTTAATTCTTGCATAGGCATATGTTTCAAACTTTATTCCCTTTGTTACATCATATCTCTCAATAGCCTGCATTAACCCAAATATACCATAACTTATAAGGTCTTCATACCCCAAGTAGTGTGGTAAGCTTATATTTATTCTACTTACTATATGTTTGATCAAGGGAAGGTAGTTTTTAATGAGTTTCTCTTTTATGCTTTTATCTTTCGTGATACTATAACTTTGCCATAGTTTTTCCACATCCATAGTTGGCATCTTACCACCTCATAATCATAAAATCCTATTACCATGCCCAATGGTTTTGATGGTAAGCTCTCCGGTTTTACAATAAAGTTCTATAGTTCTACCATAATTACCTTCCACATCTTCTGCTATTATCCTTATATTTAACTGTATTAACTTAGCTTTGACAGCTTCTACATTTCGTTTTCCTATTTGCATAATATTATTCTCGGATTTTATCTGAAACATCTGAGCTCCGCCGGCTATTTTACTAACTATATTTCTTTTATCTGCTCCAAATCTATTCATGTCCCGAATTAAAGCATCGATGGCCGTATCTGCAAATTTACCCGGGTTATAGTCTTTTTTACTGCTCAGATTGCTATCTGGTAGCATCACATGAGCTAAACCGCCAACTTTACTAATGCTGTCATACAATACAACTCCCACACACGACCCTAAACCTAATGTTATTAAAGTGGCCGGGGATTTTGCTGCTTTATACTCTGCCATTCCCACCCGGATTGTTACGCTCACTGGTATTCACTCCAATAGCATTCAAAAGTAGTTTTAACGATTCATCATCTGGAATCAATAAATAATGTAATTTTATGCCATCTAACCCTTCGCAAAACTCAGTGTCTATTAAAAAAGCAGTATCACCCAAATAGCCGTATAGGCTAAGAGGAAAGCTGATAATTGCTCCAGCCATATCAAATGCTAGGCTTGGAACAGATATTTTTAGTGAAAGCTTGGTTAATTCAGAGAGAGCTACAATATACGAACTTCCAACAATATTCCCCAATTCCATTAGAGCTGATTTTTCCATGTTTGAAAAAGACCAATCTTTATCTCGTTTTATATTTAGTAGTATTTCTGTCAAATTATAAGCGTCCTGTTCGGATATTACCATTAAAATGTTTCCGTCAATATCTCCACTAATGCGCATAAAAATGCCTACCACCAGTTTTTCCGGTCCACCTACTGATTTTGAGACTTCATCGAAGGGAAGAACCCTTATTTTAGGAACTTTGATGATTATTTTTTTTGAAAGCAACAGAGATAATGCTGTTGCTGCGTTACCTGCACCAATATTTCCTATCTCCTTTAATGCATCAATCTCTAAATCAGTGTACATCGAATTCACCTTCACATTTGTGCCAACTGGCTTATTTCTTGAGGTTTCAGGAGTTTAGCAACATTAAGCAGTATTAAAAGTCTTCCTTCAAATTTACCTACCCCGTCCAGATAATTTGCATCTATGCTGCCTGTAATTGACGGTGCCGGCTCAATCGCTTCTTGAGGTAATTGAACAACCTCAGTTGCCGAGTCAACAATCATACCAACAGTTAAATCATCTACAGATACAATTATTATTCTAGTATTATCAGTGATTTCATTTGGAGGCAAGTCAAATCTTTTTTTTAAATCTATTATTGGAACTATTTCGCCTCTCAAATTTATTACTCCTTCAACAAATTTAGGAGCTTTAGGAACTCTAGTTATAGGCATCATTCTTTCAATGGTTTTAACCTGCAAAATATCTACTCCATATTCCTCCTCGCCTATTTTAAACTCTACAAATTGACGAATGTTTTCTGTCATTTTACTTCCTCCCTTATAATCTTTTAGATTAAATTATTTATATCCAATATTAAAGCAACCTGACCATCACCAAGTATAGTTGCACCTGCAATAAATTTGATGTTTTTCAATAAACTGCCCAAGGTTTTTATTACTATTTCCTGCTGGCCTATAAGATCATCTACAACCAATCCAACATCCTTTTCACCTTTTCTTACTATCACTAATGTTAAATTTAAAGGGTCATTTTTCTGTCTTTTTATATCCAACACTCTATTTAGCCTAACTATGGGAACTACATTACCTCTTAACACAGTAACTTCACTTTTTTGAACTTTTTTTATTTCCCCGACTGAAATAATGACGGTCTCCTTTATAGCACTAAGAGGAATAGCATATTTTTCTTCACCCACCATTACCATTAACGCTTGAATAATAGCTAATGTAAGAGGCAATCTAATCAGGAATGTTGTGCCAACATCCTGCTTATTTTTAATCTCAATAGAGCCACCTAGTGATTCAATTTTGGTTTTAACTACATCAAGACCCACACCTCTTCCTGAAACATCGCTAACATTACTTTTGGTGCTAAACCCCGGCTCAAATAAAAATGATGTTATTTCATATTCCTTTAGATTATTGGATTGATCTTTTTCAACAAGCCCATGCTCTATTGATTTTTTTAACACACTGCTTAAATTAATCCCTTTACCGTCATCTGATACCTCTATAACCACATTGTTACCATCGTGGTATGCATTAAGCTTGATTGTTCCATGCTCAGGTTTCCCTTTGCCAATCCTTTCCTGGGGGGTTTCTATACCATGATCCGCTGCATTTCGTATAAGATGTATTAATGGATCTCCGATTTCATCTATTATCGTTCTATCGAGCTCGGTTTCAGCACCTTCAATGATTAAATCAATTTTCTTTGAAAGCTCACGGGACAGATCATGGACGACTCTAGGAAATCTGTTGAATACGGTTTCGATAGGTACCATTCTTACTTTCATAACTGCATCATGCAAATTTGATGTAATACGTTCAAGGTATTCAACAGTTTCACGTTGCCTGTTTTGATTGCTATTGCTCTCATCGATGTCTTCAAGTCGAGTTTTTATTATAATTAATTCACTGACAAGATTCATCAAAACATCAAGCCGCTCAATATCTACCCTTAATGTTTTGCTAGTCTTTTTAAAGTTGGTTATTCTTTTTGTAACTGTTTGTTGATTGGCCATAGGTTTAGACAATTGATTGTCCATATGCAACTCGTGTGAAATTCCTTTAGATATGCCGAGTAGTTCTTCATCCACCTTGTCAATATCTATAGATCCTAATTCTGAGACAGTTTCTAAGGATTCTAATACTTTATCTTTGTTATATGAGGTAACTAGATACAAGGTAAATTCATTATCAAACTTTTCATCTTCTATATCTTGAACTATTGGCTCTGTCTTAATTATTTCACCTAAAGTTTCTAGAGTTTTAAAAATCAGGAAAGCTCTTGCAGATTTTAACAGGCAGTCTTCAACTAGTTTTATAACTATTTTCCATATATAAAGTCCTTCTTCTAAGGCTTGACGGATTATTCGATCTTCATATTCATTTAAATTTATAGTTTTATTGTCTAGAATAATTTTTTGTTCAGTTTTGTTATAAATATTCTTTTTTTTAAGCTTATTTATCACAGTTTGAATATCTCGCTGCTTTTCTTTACCATGTTCTGCAATATCACCTATCAATTCTTCAAGAATATCTACACACTTTAAAAGAGTATCAATTATCTCTGCATTAACATCAATCTTATGATCTCTAATTTCCTGGAGTAGGTTTTCCATCTCATGGGTTAATTCAGAGAGTTGGACATGACCCATAGTGCCTGACATACCTTTTAGAGTGTGAGCTGATCGAAATATCTCATCTACAATCTCTTGGGCGGGATTGTTCTCCAAGTTTAAAAGGCATTCATTCAAACTATCAATATGCTCTCTTGCTTCCTCCAGAAACACATCCAGATACTGATTGTTCATTTTTCCACCTCTATTATGCTTGATTATGTTAAAACTACAAATCAATTATTACTCAATGCCTTTTTTCCTAAGTTTTCTCTGTTCCGCTAGTACAAACTTTATAATTTTGTCTCGAACTTGTTCATTGACTTCTAAAAACTCAACTGCAATATCATGAACATTCGCAGGTCTTAATAAATTTTTATCAGTTCTAACTACAACTGCATTGAGAACGCTTTCACCTAAAATGGCAGGAATTTTTATATTAATAAAGCTTCCTTTTTTTATATCTTTTGAAAGAAAAAATCTTGCTCCACCTGCACTTATATCACAGATGTATCCTTCAAACCAATTATCACAATCAAAGGTTTTTATATAAATTATTAAAGTAATTTGTAATCTAAAATAACTTCGCTTTTGTTTTTTGTAAGGCTCCTTTAAAGGTATTACAGTAATAGTCGGAATGGGATTATATTGTTTATCTTCAACTTTGACTTCAAGACAGTAAAAAGAATCCCTTTTTGAAAAATATATATATATTTTTTCATCAATGCCTAAGAAAAAGATTTTGCCTGCTTTCATAGGCATGCTCAAAATAATATAATTAGATCTAATATCTTCGACTTTCGAAGAAAAAAAATGTTTTACATTTTCCGTTCGAACCTCTATATTCACTCTCATTCCAATTTTTAAAAAACCTTCTATCAACTACATAGCCCCCAAGTTAGCCTTTATATAAGAAGTAAGCTTTTTAAACCAACTATCGACAGTTAAATTTGATTTCACAATGGATTGTTCCCCATATATCAGCCTTTTGCCTATGTTTATCATACACTTGGATGCAAGCCCATCAGGATATTTTATACAAAATGGTGTTTGAGCCATATTTGAATGATAAACTACTTTATCTTCCAAAACAAAACCTAGATAGCTGATTTCAATATTTAAAAACTTTTGCGTCGCTTTTGATAGTTTTTTCATGGTGTATTCAGCTTCTTTGTAGTTATCTGTCTTGTTTACAACAATATGTATATTTTTACAATACTTATGTGCAATCTTAATAAGAGCATAAGCATCTGTAACAGAACTAGGCTCAGGCGTAGTAACCACTATTACTTCATCAGAAGAGTATATAAAGCTAATTACATTTTTCGAAATTCCCGCACCCGTATCGATGATAATTATATCAAAAGTACTTTCAATACTTCTGAAACTTTCAATGAGCATTTCAAGTTGACTATTTGAA
>JAQWCA010000211.1 GCA_028706065.1 Tepidanaerobacteraceae bacterium | reverse complement strand
AATCGGCTGCCAGAGTCGCAACATCCTGCTTCCGATTGGGAGATTTTATTTGGGCTTTTAGAGGTTGGGGAGATACTGGAAATAGCCCCCGGCTTGTTTAAGGAAGGTTTTCGCACCTGCTTTATGCGTGCGTCCGTGGACCCTAAACCAATTGGTATCGACTTACTAGAAGAACAGCAAGGATATTTGAATGAAGTGGTAGACCTCGTATTTACCCTGACCCCTCGCGATGGCCGGGGAATACCGCTCTGGCTTGACATCATCGATAAAAACGTGAGAATTACCGATGCTGTCATGAAAGGGCTCCTAAGCACTTATCTGGGTGAGGATTATGTTGAGTTTTTGATACCCAAAAGGGAAAAAAGGGAGATATAGGAGGGATATCCTATGCAAGTAGTTGGACTTACTACACCTCAGGAAGTTTACGTGGCTTCTAAAGACAGAAAGTTTCGCATAAATGAACTCTTAATTTTAGAAGATCCTTACCAGGGTGGACTGGTAGGGGAAGTGGTAGAGAGCAATTCATATAATCGGTTTATACCTATGTCCATTGGTGGGACAATCCATGACTCGAATGTCTTAGAGTCTTTAGAGCATTTGGGGTATTCAATAAGTGAAGATGAAATAAACCTGGCCAAGGTAAAGCTCATTACTGAGGCCAGTTTCCCTGTAATTACCGGATGCTCGGCTCGGTTGCCGGCCTTTGATGAGGTAAGAGGCCATTTATTAAAAGGCTCTAGGGAAGATGGACTCTTGATTGGTGAGATAAAAAATACTGAGGAAACTGCTGCTACTATGGAAGATGAACTGAAAGGTCTATGTGAAATGTTTTCCCGGGGTGAGGTTTATAAAACCCGGAATGTGCCTTTTTTTCTTGATCTCAGGTCATTTCAACAGTATCCTCATATAGGCGTTTTTGGTGGGTCAGGCTCAGGAAAGTCTTTTGGACTTCGGGTTATCATGGAGGAAATCATGAAACATCGGTTTCCAGCTTTGATGCTAGACCCTCACTATGAGATGGAATTTACCGAAAGTCAGGAAAATACTCAAGAAAAGCGGAATTTTAAAGAGCATTTTAAAAAGTTTCAGATAGGTGAACATATCGGGGTGGAATTCTTGAACTTAGCTCGGCGGGATCTTTTAGCACTGCTTTCAGCGGTTTCGCCCCTGACCGAAGCTATGGCCAGTGCTATAGAAGTGCTCCATCTCCGGGGTGATACATATCTTAGTTTTTCCCACCGCCTAGAGCTTTTAAGTGAAGCACTGGAGATGGGTAGGGCAAGGGTAGAGCAGGCCTTGAGACAGGATATGGAGCCTATGGAAAGAGAAAAGTACAAAAAGCTACGTCAGCTCTTAGAAGAATACCAAAATATTCCGCTGCCTTCAGTGCAGGGTATCGCCTGGCGGCTGCGTCGACTTCACAACTCAGGGCTTTTCAGTCGTGATATAAAGCCGGTAAAGGAAGCCATGATGCAGGGGAAATTGGCGGTAGTCCAAGGGCCCATATGGCTATTGCAGGTGTTTTCCACATATTTGCTTTCAAATGTATATCGGCAGCGTCGGGATTACAAAGACGGTGAATTGAAGGGTGAGGCATCGGGAGATTATTTCCCGCCATTTATTATTGCTACCGATGAAGCCCATAACTTTGCCCCCAAGGGTCGGGAGGCAGCTACCAAAGGCATTGTCACAGAGATAGCCCAAGAAGGGCGAAAATATGGGGTATTTTTAGTGCTGGCAACCCAGCGACCCACCCTACTCGATGAGACCGTAACCGCCCAGCTCAATACAAAGGTTATATTCAGAACGGTTCGAGCATCGGATATTGGCACCATTAGTGAAGAGACCGATATAAAGGCAGAAGAGGCCCGAAGATTGCCCTATTTGCCCTCTGGTGATGCCTTTATGTCATCACCTCTCTTCGGTAGGACCGTAGCCATTCGGGTAAGATTTCCCCATACCCGAAGTCCCCATACCCAAAATCCCCTTGATGAGATAAAAATCTATCGGCAAAACTCCGAAGAAAAGCTATTGGAGTCCATTAAACCACATCTGCCCATCTATGCGGCAAATTTCGCCCGGGCGGCGGAAGACATAAATCAAGATACCGGTGAAAACTATGAAGTAAGAACATTAAAAGTTGCTCTCGATGGTTTGGTGGAAAAGGGGAAGCTTAAGAAACAAGCCAGTCCGTTAGGGGATATTTTTGTAGTGTCAGGCGATTAGCTTTAAAAAAGGGCAAAAGAACCCCGAATTATAGTAATAGGACAGCAAATATATCATATTTAAACTAAAGTTAGGATAACTATAAACTGAGCTTGCATTTTGAATAAAATAGCATAAGTGTTTGTATACAATGGAATTTTACGATGATATGTAGATTATGGTGGAGCGTGGGATATCATGGTACTTCATAATAGAATTAGATGTAAAAGAGAGGTTCTTTTAAAAAAAACAATATTATGTTTTACCGGAACATTACTGATTGGGCTTGGTGTGACAATGTTTTTAAAGAGTGGACTTGGGTCTGATCCAATTTCAGTATTTGTAGAAGGTCTTCATATTTTAATAAAGACTTCTATTGGAAATGCTTCATTGATAAGCAATATAATTATTCTATCGATAGCTCTTATAATAGGCAGACGGTATATTTTCATTGGAACTGTTATAGGCGCTATATTTACGGGACTTGCCATCAATTTTTTTGAACCATACCTAGTCAAGATATTTTCTGTGGATTCTTTTTACAGCATAAGATTGATAATGATTGTCATCGGTCACTTTATTGTTTGTCTTGGAATAGCATTAAATTTGTCGGCCGAGTTCGGTTTTAGTCCGGCAGATTGCATCATTACCGCCATTTCTGATAAAACCGGTTGGCAGTATAGATACCTAAAAATCGCCACAGATGCCAGTTTCACTATCTGTGGTTTCATACTTGGTGGAGTTATTGGAATAGGAACAATCCTTAGCGTTGCAACAGGGGGGCCATTAATATCGGAGATAAAGAAGCTATTGGAAAAGACCCTTCTAAAGTGGATTGGATTAAAAAAACCGACGGTAGATACCGTAGAGGTTGCAGGAACTTAAATTATTACAAACAAGTAGTATATACAACTGCAATTGACTCCTTGACTTTCCACCATTAATATGATATATATTTTATTAATTCAAGCAAATAACCAAAAACTAAAGACTATGATGGGAAGAGTAAGCAAAAGGATAGGCCTAAAGAGAGCCGGGTTAGGTGAAAGCCGGTGCCGAAGACTTTGCTGAAGATGGCCCCTGAGTTTAGCTGTCGATAAGTAGGCAGTTACGGGAAAGGACCGTTAAAATCCTTCGGGTATCGGAATATCTTTTTTAAAGATTTTCCCGCACCTGGCCGAGGCCTATTACTAGGTGAATTTGGGTGGTACCGCGAGTAACCCTCGCCCCTTTATATTGGGGCGGGGGTTTTTTGGATTTTCAAACAATTTAATAAGATAATAGATAATACTAAAGTTTGCATTAGCTATTGCCACACACGGGGCTTTTCGTAATTTCAACATGTACCCACACCATGATAAATGAAAGCATTTACTGTCTAATATCCTTCAGGCTGACAACGAAGCGGGGCTTTCATAGCAATGATACTTTCGTTTACCGTGGCGCGGGCACCGCATGGGAACGATGACAATAAGATTTTCATAATGACTTTCAAAAGGAGGACAAAAAATTGAGTAAAAAAACTTTTTATGTTACAACCCCAATTTATTACGTCAACGCCGAACCCCATATCGGCCATGCATACACTACTGTCATAGCCGACTTTCTTAACAGGTGGCATCGTCTTGCCGGATATGATTCCTACTTTCTGACCGGCACCGATGAACACGGCGAGAAAATTTCACAAGCGGCACAAAAAGCCGGGGAAGAACCCCAGGCTTTTGTAGATCGGGTGAGTAAGCGGTTTAAGGAAGCCTGGAAAAAACTATACATCGAAAATGAT
>JAQWCA010000210.1 GCA_028706065.1 Tepidanaerobacteraceae bacterium | reverse complement strand
TTTGCTTAAAATACCAGGTTTTCTTAAATGTCTCTTTCTTTTAGAAGTTTTTTTAGTAAGTATATGACCTTTATAGGCTTTTGCCCTTTTTATTTTCCCGGTTTTGGTAACCCTAAATCTTTTTGCGGCACCTCTGTGGGTTTTTATTTTTGGCATTTATGTCACTCCTTGACTGTAGTTTGTTTTGGCGAAAGAATCATAATCATATTTCTGCCTTCCAATTTAGGTGCTCTTTCTACTATTCCCAGCTCATTGATATTTTCCGCCATTTTATTTAAAACTTGTTCACCTAGTTTTGTATGAGCCATTTGTCTACCGCGAAATCTAATACTTACTTTTACTTTGTCCCCATCTTTTAAGAATTTCAAAGTATTTTTTAATCTGACTCCGAAATCGTGATCGTCGATATTTGGATTCATCCTTATCTCTTTTATATTGATTATTTTTTGATTCTTGCGAGCCTCTTTTTCGCGTTTGCTCTGCTCATACTTAAACTTCCCAAAATCCATTACTTTACAAACCGGTGGTCTTGCGTCAGAAGCGATCTTAACCAAATCCAGTTGTGCTTCCTGAGCAAGACGCAAAGCCTCATTCAATGGCATAATACCTAGCTGATTCCCATCGGCACCTATCAATCTTACTTCTCGGGCTTTTATTGCATGGTTCACCTGTATGTCCCTGTCCTTGCTAATACTGTTCACCTCCAAATATAATAAAATAAAAAAGGACGAGAAGATTCACTCGTCCTATATAAATCAGGATAATTAACCTTATAAGCTTTCGCCATAAGGTGAGAAATGAGTCCTCTACTTGGTAATATATAATTTGATTGCATCTGTAAATATATCACATCATAACCTTTGCTGTCAATTATTTATTTTTGAAGTCAGTGCTGACGCATGAGTTTTTTTAAAAAAACTTAAGACGTAAAAATTTGTGTTTTCATCTTTCGCTTGGATTTTTTCAGAGGAATTAAGTTATTTATTACTAGTTGTAGTGCTTGTTTTGTTTTTTACCGTTTTAAGCATCTAAAAAAGGGCATACGGGTAGTACTATAGTGCCATGCAAATTTGCAATTAGTCTGTTGAGTAACTTTTTAGTTAGTTGTTATGCAACCGGCCGGCTTGTTTTCCAGTTATCTTCATACACCAGCCGCAATTGACTAGGATATTGTGATATTAGACGAAGTTTGTTTGTATCTAAGTTCCTATGGGCCATAGCTGTAAAAAAGTCCTTAACAAAGGCCTGAAAACCAACTTCTTTAACATGCTCTGTTAGAGCAATTGAATGGATAGCCATTTCGTTTAGCATACGGGCAGTATGCATTAGATAGTGATATCCTCGCATTGCATCCCAATCATGTGAAAAAATATGTTCATAGTGGTAGCCTTGATGTTTCTCTTTTAATATGTTGTTCTCTTGCAGCCAGCGTTTTCTTGCTCCCAAATTACAACGTTCATGGATGTTTTTTCTATTTATAGGGTTGCTGGAAATCCAGGCGTGACGGGAGGTTTTGATCTCAGTATTACCGTTTTTATCTATCTCTTCCCAGCTTTCATCACATATTACTAAATTAATTGTAAGGGTTTTGTTTTTGCCATATTCATATTCAATGTCGTTTACCCAATTAAATGTTTGCTCACGGCCTTGCCATATACGCTCATGACAGTTTTCATTTCTTGTGTCTAGGCGCATTAAACCTTTAGCTTCTTCCCATACAGAGGGAAGGGATTTGTCTTTAAGCACTATCATGAATTCCCACTTGTTTTTTATGCAAAGCTCTATTACCGGACCTTTGGCGTATAATCCATCTAAGAGCAAGGTTATTGGAAGTTTCGGAAACTCTTTTTTTATTCGCTTTGCTAACCGATAAAATGCTTTTAATTCACAGTCTTGTTTCCAGTCTTCATCATTTTCAATGGCTTCTAGTTCAGAACTGTTCTCTAGAAATTCACTCATAAGCGGTAAAATCATGCCGTTAGAAAAGACCAATACCGCTTCTAGGACATAGGCATAATACTGATAAGCACCATCTTCACCTTTGGTTTTTCGGCGAAGGTAGCGCTTGTCCCAGCACTCGTCCATAATATATTTTTGTGTGCCATCAACAGCCACAAGGTATCGCTTTTGGTGGAGTAGGTTTTGGAATTTCTTTTTACGTATTAGTTTTTTTAGTATTTGTATGTATGCTGTTTCAATTTTTGATACGTCCATATTTTTTAGTAGGCGGCATAGGGTATCTTGATGTGGCATATCTATTATTTCTGGAAAGATAGCTCTGAGGTTTTCAAGCAGCTGTGGGGTAGTCATTTTTCTATTAGTGTTTCGCCTTGATGTCATTTGAAATGCAAACATTAGTATTCCATAAAACATCATTACTGTTATTTGATGCTTAATTTTCTTTGGATCGCGCGGGTCAGGTATTAGCGATAGTTTCTTTAAAAGCCCCGGTAATATATTTGCATATGCTTTTAGTTTGTCTTCGGTTACACTCTGGATGTATGCTTTTTCTTCTCCTACTGTGTTAAAGGGGCTTTTGCGATTCGGGAGTGTAAAGCTTGGTGGATATTGTTTTCCCTGCTTTTTTTGTTGTTCTTTAAGTTCTCGTTGTTTTCTTCTTCGCTTGGTGCGATTTTGCTTGGCTTCACTCATTGGGCACACCTACTTTCCCACATAGGATTGCCCGAAAGTCTTGATGTAGGGGATACATGTAAATCAGTTTGGGGGAGGATAGATACTGACGGTATCGATCCATCCTACCCCTACCGGCGGTCTTTCCTAGGTATATCCAATTAGCCGCCTTATAGCATGTCCCTTGATAAAGTTTTGGGTCCACAAAGGTCTCTAGAAGTACTGGCTCAAAACCGTATCGCTTTTGCCAATCTGTGGGTAGTTGTTTAGATGCCAGAGATAATGCTTTACTGGCTAGGTTTTTTATCTTTACCCAAGGGAATATTAAAAACCGGGTGTTGTTTACGATAAGATGCAAACGCTGGCTGCGATCTTCTTCGGTCCAGCCAATCCATTTGTCCCTTTCGGCTAAGGCCCACGACGATGCTGAGAAAAGTAGGCAGCCTAGTCGCTCTTTGGGCTTGTTACCGGAGCAGATGAAATATCTTTGGTGTGCACCAAAGGGGCGTTTATATCCTAGGATATGATAACGCTCTACATATTCATTCCATAATCGGATGTTATCTTGACCCATTACTATTTCAAGTTCTATTGGGGCTATATCCGCTACGGTTCCTATTATATCTGGTTTAGCGTCGGTTTGTTCTCCTGGCTTTATTTGCTGTTTTTTTGTTTTGGGTATGGTGTTTCGCTTTTTTGGTAATATGATATTTTCCTGTTTTTCAAGCTTTTCCAGTAATTGATAACAACCATGAATTTTGTATTTCCCATTGGGAGCTACCCAAGATAGGCCTTCACATATGGTTTGCGCTAATTCATATCGGCTTAGATTTGGAAACATTTTAACGATATATTTTACATCTTCTAATTCTTGTTTGCTAAACCAACGGCCGTTTATTAGCATTGTCGGCTCTTTTCCTTGTTTTTCCATCATAGTGTAGTGACTCCCTTCATAGTTATCCCTACACTATTATCTCATAACGGGAAAAGTTTGTCCAGTCCGGTTTTGAGAAAAAGTTTTGTTTGGAAAAGCTGTTATCCTTTACCAATTATGGTTTATTTTTTTCATGCGTCAGCACTGGCAAATGAACGTCGGCATAATCGGCATGTAATGATCTCTTTATTGTAGCCAAAATAACTAAACAAAGAGATAAAATAAATATCGATGTTATGTATATGAGTCGAGGATTTAAATCATATAAATATCCCGATACAAATCCCATGATAGCACTCAAAATGGAAATAGCAGTGTTGACCAAAGAATAAACGATTGCTCTTGCCTTACCTTCTGTAAACTCTGCCAGCATTGTATCAACAAAGGGTTTGAATATACCGAAGCCCGCTGCGCATAACATTATACAAAA
>JAQWCA010000209.1 GCA_028706065.1 Tepidanaerobacteraceae bacterium | reverse complement strand
TTCCGGAAGCAGTAAGGCGGAGGTAGAAGGTTACATTCAGGAAACCATTGATACAAGAGAAGAAGAAGCTCTACCGGGTATGGGAATTCTTTTTGAAGTAGTATGGAATAACTCTGATACAACTGAGAAAAGTAGTATGATGGATAAAATAATGCAAGGTATTGAAACCACCACCAATATGTAAACTTAAAATCGGGGGTAATTCCCCGATTTTACTTTTTGTCCGGAAAGCCTTTGTTGAAAGCGAAAGAAATGAGGCATAAAGTGAAACTTAAAAAATCCGCTGAAAAGCGAATTTTTTAAGTTTAGTTTCAGGTGCCATGAAAAATCACTGGCCTTGTTTTTATGGGACTAATTTTTCTAATGCAGCAAAAGTTTCCTGGCCTACAATACCATCAACCACTAATTTATTATCTTTCTGAAATTTTTTAACGGCCTGCTCTGTTAATGGGCCAAAGATACCATCAATGGGACCTACATCATATCCAAGGCTTTCCAAATTTGATTGCAGTTCCCTTACGTCGTCACCTATCAGGCCTTGGTAAAGTATTCTGCTGCCCAACTGTTGACGTAATGACATACTTCCCCCTCCCAATGAATTCTCACTATATCATATTGCTGAGTAGAGAAAAATGTTATCAGAATAAGCAGCTCGTGTTAAATTATTATAATACTTTTTCATATATAATCCGGTGCTTTAAATAGCAATGCTGGCTAATGTGCCATCTTTGCCATTCCATGAGACTTCATAAATCTAACCATTGAAACATAATCGGTGCTCCAAATGTTAACCATAATCCAATGGCAAAATATCTTGACATATGATAAAAATCATAAGGTGGGAGAATTGATTTTAAACCTACATACAACAATAAGAAACCTACGATACCTATCAGATATTTTATTATAGCTTTAAACCTACCTTTATTTTTCGGCTCAAATCCAATAAAATGCTCTTCAAAGATATATCCCAGCCAGCTGCCCGACAGCATTCCCATATAAACAAAGTTATCCTGATGAGGGAACAAACAGACAAATATAATAGGAATAATTATGGAGAGAAGGATATTAGGAATTAGCGGTAGGTGACTTGCTGATTTTGAACCCCATACGAAAACCATGGATAGAGTTAAACCTAAAATCATACCTGCCAAAACATCTAAAGGCCAATGCACTCCAAGATACAGCCTTGAAAGGCCAACCAGTATAATAACTGTTATCCCAAGGCCATAAACCCATCGGGAGCGGTACCAGTTCATAACTACTGCCCAAAAAGTGGATGTTCCTTGAGCATGACCGCTGGGGAAAGAGAAACCTTGAGCAGATTCAACAAATATATTTCTTATCCCCGGATACCCTATGGGGCGCTCAAGGGCAACGATTTCTTTTATAGCTACATTCATATACATGGAGCATAGTAATGATGTCGTCAGTGTTATTCCGGCTTTTTTATTAACACTCCAATAAAATACGGGAATCATCAGATAATAAAAAACGCTGCTCCCTAGATTCGTTATTGCGATATAAAAAGCATCAAGAGTAGGCGTATTAAAGGACTGGATAAACTTAATAATTTCAGCTTGTAGTTCCATGACGTACCTCCGATTTTTATTATGTCTTTATAACTTCTTGTTTTTCACAAAAGTTCCTTCTTTGTTTACTAATTTTGATTATAGTGTAAAAGTTACTCCTGTAAAGGTGAAGGCTTTTTTCCCTTAAGCTGAGCTTGATAATGCCTTGCCGAAGGAATCATTTGAAGATATAATCATAATAATAAAAAATTAATCATTATCATACTGGGAGGAGATTTTTTGTACTATCAAAAATATGTAACGCAAAGAGCCAAGGACATTGAGATATCAACAATACGTTATTTTTTCAATATGGTAAATGAAGTAGAAGGTGCCATTTCTTTATGTATCGGTGAACCTGACTTTATTACACCGTCCCATATAAACCTGGCGGCTGTTCATGCTCTTGCCGATGGTCATACCTTTTATACCCCTAATGCAGGCCTTTATGAACTTCGTCAGGAGATATCTCATTACCTAAAACGCCGCTATCAATTAGAGTATAAACCTGATTCGGAAATCATCGTTACCATAGGAGCCAGTCAAGCAATTGATGTGGTTATAAGAACACTGATAGAATCGGGAGATGAGGTTTTAATCCCACAGCCGTCTTTTGTAGCATACAAACCCTGTACTATCTTGGCCGGAGGCAAACCTGTTTATGTGCCAACTTACCTCCAAGATGATTTCGTGCTTAGACCTGATGTGCTGGAACAATATGTCAGCAATCGGTCAAAATTATTAATTTTGCCTTATCCCAACAATCCCACAGGAGCGGTAATGACTGAGGAGCAGTTAAAAAAGATAGCCGATGTGGTGAAAAAACATGATTTAATTGTTGCAGCTGATGAAATCTATTCTGAACTTATTTATGGCATACAACATACGGCGTTTGCCAAAATTCCAAATATGTGGGAGCGGACGGTTACCATAAACGGATTTTCTAAATCCTATGCCATGACCGGATGGAGGCTTGGATATGTTGCGGCTCCGGAGGGACTAGCGGGGGAGATACTGAAGGTTCATCAATACAATGTTACCTGTGCAGCAATTATGGGGCAATATGCAGCAATAGAAGCAATGAAAAACGGTGATAGAGATATTGCAGTTATGCGGGCTGAGTATGATGAAAGACGAAAATTCCTGCTTAAAAGCTTAAGAGATATGGGATTTGATTGTTTCGAGCCTAAAGGAGCTTTTTACGTTTTCCCTTCAATTAAAAAAACCGGCCTTTCTTCTGAAGAGTTTGCTAAAAAGCTTTTATGGGAAGGTAAAGTTGCAGTGGTACCCGGCAGCTCATTCGGGGAAAACGGCCAAGGTTTTGTAAGGCTGGCCTATGCCACTTCAATGGAAAATCTGGAAGAAGCGGTTAAGCGAATAAGGGCTTTTTTAAATAATTTGTGATATTGCTAAGAAAGCCCTGCTTCATTGAAAATCCGCACGATATTACAAAGAATTCAAACAATGTTCGTAAATGGTATTGCTAAATAAAAGACCCTATGATAATATATAATTACAAATAAATACAATCTCAGACCCTTATATAATTTTGGGAATAGGCCCGGAAGTCTCTACCGGACGGCCATAACCGTCCTGGCTATAAGGTATGATGTTTTATTGTCTTTTTAGGTTAAAACCTGTTTAATAAGCCAAGATGCATGTTCGGGGTAGAGATTATTCTACCCCCTTTTATTTATCTTTTAGAAGCCACAGAATTTATGGGAATTATTACAAAAATAAGGGAATAATACTGTTGGCTTTAGAAATACACACAATGATCATGTAAAAATAATAATGGGTAAAAGGAGTGTTGAGTTTATGTTTTTAGCAAAGGTTTTTATTTATTACAAAACAGGAGTATTGGACCCGCAAGGTAGTGCTATAAAGGCAACTATTTCAAGTTCAGGATTTGAACATGTTAAGGATGTACGAACCGGCAAGTTTTTTGAGGTAAAGATTGATACCTGCGACAAAGCTCAAGCCCAAGAAATAGCTAATGAATTGTGTGAAAAAGTTTTGGCAAATCCCGTCATTGAAGATTATAAATATGAAATAATGGAGGCTTAAAGATGAGGTGTGCGGTAATCCAGTTCGCCGGAACTAGTGGTGACGGCGATTGTTATCATGTATGTAAAAATATTTTGGGTCAGCCAATAGAATACGTTTTTCACAAAGAAACTTTTGTCCCCCAAGACTTTGATTTTATCATTGTGCCAGGGGGAACCGCCCATGGCGATTATCTGCGCCCCGGTGCCCTAGCTAAACTTTCAAAAGTTATGGATTCCATAAAAAACGCGGCTAAAGCCGGTAAGCATATATTGGGCATAGGTAACGGATTTCAAATATTATTGGAAGCCGGCCTTTTACCTGGGGCGGTGTTACTTAATAAAGATTTAAAATTCCATTGTGAGGACATATTCGTCCGCGTCGAAAAT
>JAQWCA010000208.1 GCA_028706065.1 Tepidanaerobacteraceae bacterium | reverse complement strand
CCATTGTCAATGGGTCTGTTCCGGTTAGAGTTCTGCCATCCTGTTGAAAGGTCATTGTACAAATCACAGGGAGGTCACTGTTTTCCTTGGCCGCAAGAATTGCCGCTTTTGCTTCATAAACATCTGACATTGTTTCAATGAGAATTAAATCGGCATTGGATTTAGTTGCTGCAATGACTTGTTCAGCAAAGATTTCATAAGCTTCATCAAAGGAGAGAGTTCCATAGGGCTGCATAAGTTGGCCGATAGGGCCTATATCCAAAGCAACAAACTTCTCTTTCGCAGCTTCTCGGGCTATCCTAACACCGTTTTTTACAATTTCCTCAACACTATAACCGGATTTACCGAGTTTGTACCGATTTGCGCCAAAGGTATTTGTGGTAATAATATCAGACCCTGCAGCTAAATATTCACAGTGTATCTTTTTGATAATCTCCGGATGCAAAAGATTATAGCTTTCCGGAAGTTCTCCGGTTTTAAGGCCATAGGATTGAAGTAAGGTGCCCATACCACCGTCAAAAATTAAAAAACTTGAAAAATCAATTTGTCTATCCACGCAGTTTTCCGCCCTTTCTGTAATTACAATCTATGTTATGGCAAGCTGCACATTTTTCATTAAAACAGTTATAATTTGGTGGGATTTTCTGTATGCCGATAACCGCCGTAATTGATTTTCTGGGAATGAGCAGCGAATTCTCCGTAACGGAAAGCCCTATTTTCTTATACGCATCTAATACATTAATTATATCAAGTTGCAGCTCTAATGGGAAATCGCCGTAGCCGGGGCTGTATCTGGAAGTAATATAGAGCCCGTTATGGGAAGCCTTTGCTCGGATTTCATCTTCAACCTCGTCACACAAAGCTTCAACTGCGGCAGAAGCACAGGCATCCATGACAATACTTTTATATAAATCCATTTTTGAATAAAATGCAATTCGCTTGTCAACTTCTATTCCAAGGGTAACAGCAATTATCACACACTTTAAAGAATACTTTAGATGGTTTGTTATATCTTTACCTGAAAAAACAAGAGTGCTATCCTGAAGCGAGATATCCCCGTTTAATTTCTTCATATTAAAGAAATTATAAAGATGTTTTCTTCGGGCAATGCCGCTTATTTCATAAATACAAGTGTCAATCATTTTCTTGGTATTTGCATCTACCTCCTGGCCTTTATATCCCAAATAATGCAAGATTTCATTAAACTCAATGTTCATGTCATATGCCTCCCCTCTTAAGGTTTAGCCAAGTTAATATTTCCCCAGGCACCTAATTTATCATCAATTATCACTACTATCCCTTCAATCTTCGGGATGGATTTTGCAAATTCTATGCCCTTTTCCTTGGCGACCTCAATTATTTTTTCCGCCGTAACAACTACCGCAGTTCCTTTTTTAATTTTTTCATTAATTTCTTCGAAGGTTTTTTGACTGACATTAGAATATCTTCCTCATTTGTGCATTTAGGTAAAAATTAAGCTGCTCTTCGATAAGAAAAGCAGCTTGTGAGTTCTTAAATATATGGGAAATACTAAACAGGCTGTTGCTCTTATCTTTCAGGATAAAAATTATCCCTGCAGGAATTGACACCGCTGCATTCAAATGAGAACGCCGGTTGTTGAGCTTCATAGGGCCAGTCCCTCAGCTACTCTGGATAAGATATGTTTTTTGTTTAGTTATTGGTCAATATCTTACTTGATTCAAAGTAATTTGTCAACCGAATATTTAGGGACGGTTCTGTTTTATTCACTTACGCATCTGAATGAGTTTTTTTGTTGTAATTAGAGTTATTTTTCAATATAATTAATTTGAAGCCTATTTATTGTGGTAAAATTTAATTCAGGTGATCTTTCATAAATTCCAATATCCTTTATGACCTTGAGGAAGATATATTAATGGGATAAAGAAAAAACATAGAAATTAATTGCAAATAGTATGTTGGATATAAAATGTGTAGTCGCTTCTTGCAAAAGAAGCTTATATTATTTGTGAAAGTTAACCGTATATTGAGATTATATAAGGGGCAGAATTGCATGAACATCGATATCATTGCCGTTGGCAAATTGAAAGAAAAATACCTAAAAGAAGGTATTAAGGAATACCAAAAAAGGCTTTCACCTTACTGCAAATTACGCATAATCGAGGTAGGAGAGCAAAAGGCTCCGGAAAATTTAAGTGAGAAAGAAAAGGCCATGGTTCTCAAGCAGGAGGGTGATTACATACTTCAGAAACTGAGGCCATCGTCCTTTGTTATCCCTTTGTGTATCGAGGGGAAATCCATTTCTTCCGAGGGAATGGCGGAAAAGCTCAGCGAACTGGCTGTATCCGGTAGGCCGTACATTACATTTATTATAGGGGGCTCACTGGGCCTCTCTGATCAAGTTAAGGCTAGGGCGGACCTTCCACTATCCTTTTCAAAATTCACCTTCCCCCACCAGCTCATGCGATTGGTGATTGTAGAGCAGATATATCGGTGGTTTAAGATAATGCGGGGTGAACCGTATCATAAGTAGGACAAGCTGTTTTTGCTATATAAATGCAAATTTTCTTGTGTCTATATAGCATTAATAATAGGGCGGTGATAACTTTGGATTTGAAGGAGCATGTTACAAATATTGTCAATCAATATTCTGATATGGTTTATAAATTGGCTTTGGCTAGAACAAAAAATAAGTCAGATGCTGAAGATGTATTTCAAGAGGTATTTATTAAGTACATGAAACATTTGATTTTCCCTTTAATTCAGATGATGTAATGACATTGGTAAATACTATATATTTTTATGATGAATGGATAGTTTTAATGTTAAAAATACAATGGAAGATGAATTTTATCTTGCAGATGGGAGAAGTTATATTTAAAATTCCTAAATTTAATTTTTCTTCAAATCTTGCACTAAAAGATATTTGTAAAACTTTAGGTATGGAAAACGCTTTTGAAATAACAGCTGATTTGACTAATCTTTCGGATACTAAACCCTTATTTATTTCAAATATTAAACAAAATTAAGCTATATCAATTGATGAGAAAGGTGTAGAGGCTACAGCTTTTACCCAAATAGATTATTGCGGAATGGCACTACCTGATGGGAAGGCTGAAATGATACTAAATAGACCTTTTATATTTGCAATAACAGGGGTAGATGGGTCACCTTTGTTTATTGGAATTATTAATAATCCAAATATAGAATGAATTTACATTATATGTAATAGATAATATGATATAATAATATTACTATATAAATATAGGATGGTAATTATGGAATTAAAGAAACAATTAGAAGATAAAATCTTTGATATGGAAAAGGTTGCTATAGCTTTTGATATTGAACCTTTCGACATATATTTTTTAGGAGGAGCTGCCTGTATATTAGGGGAATATACTGAAAGAGCCACAAGGGATTTTGATTTTATAGATTTAAATTATCCTTCTAAACTAGGGAGGGTTTTTGTACAATTAAGGGATTTTGATATGTTAGAATATGAAAGTACTATAATATCACCTAAATATAAGGAAAGAGCTATAAAACTAAACAAATTTAAATATTTAAATGTGTATTTATTGTCCCCTGAAGATATAATTGTAAGCAAAATAATTAGGCTAGAACAAAAAGACATAGAGGATATAGATGAACTTATAGATATAGCTGATAAAGAATTAATAAATCTAGTCATAGATGAGGTATTGTTGAGAGATGATTTATATGAATCTAAAAAAAATCAATTTATAAAAAGATTACCACAGTTTAGGGAGAGATACTATGTATAGAATAGTATGTGAAAGCTATGAAAATTATAAAAGTGATTTTTTACCCAATAATACTGATGCCTATAGATATGAAATTACTAAACCTCTAGAATTAATATTAGACTTATCTTTATATGAAGAGGAAAAAAACAATAATACTATTAATTATCAGAAATTCGAGCACTTTATATATTTATTAAAGAAGAATATTCATGAATATCCTAATTTCAAGTCGTTTTTATGGAGCTTGGAATCAAGAGGTATTTATGGTAGGGATTATGG
>JAQWCA010000207.1 GCA_028706065.1 Tepidanaerobacteraceae bacterium | reverse complement strand
GCATTTTTCCCGGTACCTCGGTATATTAGATTACCCTTCCCTACAGTGCATCCGGTAATAACCTGAATAGCATCAATACCACAGGCATCATTTTCCGTGACACATACGCTTTCCTCATCTTTTGCAAAACTAACACCAAGTTTTTTGATTGCTGCTTCACAAGCCTTAAATCCGATGGCAAGGCCCGGGCACTCATGGCCATGAAATTCTACACATTTTCGCCAAAGTTTTTGGTCCACAAAAAATCTCTCCTTGCATTTTTTCTATGATTTGTATAATTCAATTATTCAATTTTTATAAAATAAAAACCATGAATCAAGCCGTTTCATACAGCCTAACCTTCATGGTTTTCCTTCAGTAATTATATTATATTTTCTCTGTCAAGAGTTGATGACCTTCATGGTCTTTTGATAAAATTCTAACATGCGTTTCTTTTCCTGTCAATGGTCAGTTTTATGTTTTCAGCCTACTATATGGGCAGATCGTTGATTTATTCGAACTTCCTGCCAAAATCTCGGGGTAAAACACAAAATTACCGTGAATAATTCCAGCCTACCCATAAGCATCAAAAAACTTAGAACTAATTTACCGACTTGTGGTATTTCTTTAAATGTGGATTCGGGACCAACACCTCCAAAGCCCGGACCTATATTGCCTAAAGTTGCTGCAACCGATGAAATCGATGTTATCATATCTTGACCCAGTGAAGCTATGAAAAGAGAGCCTAAGACAAATAAAGCAATATAAATAAAACTAAAAGCAAGGAGATTTCTCAGCACATCATCGGGAACACTTTTGCCACCGATTTTTATCGGTACTACGGCTTTTGGGTGCAAGGTTTGAACCAACTCTCGACCGCAATATTTGGCAAGTATCATTACCCGAATTTGCTTCATAGCCCCACCGGTAGAACCGGCACATCCTCCGAAAAACATGAGTAATAAGAGTATCATTTTTGAAAGTGCGGGCCAAAGATCAAAATTTGCCGTGGCGTAACCAGTAGTAGTCATGATAGATACCACTTGAAAAGCACTGGTCCTGAGAAGGTCAACCTTAGAAGGAATAAAACCCCTTATATTCCATGCAATCAAAAGGGTAGCAGCAACTATCACACCAAGGTAGAACTTCAATTCTTCGTCATTGTAGACCCGGTCCCACTGCCTTCTGAGTAAGTAATAATATAGGCTGAAATTAATACCTGAAAGAGTCATGAAAACTAATATTATAATTTCCACCGCAGGATTGTTAAAGGCACCTATACTTAATCCCTTTGTGGAGAACCCCCCAGTTGCCACGGTACCGAAGGTATGTGTAAGAGAATCAAATAAGTCTAGGCCGGCAAACAATAATAATACGGTCTGGAGCACCGATAAACCTACATATATATACCACAGGGTTTTAGCCGTATGAGTTATTTTCGAAGACAGTTTAGAAACTGACGGTCCAGGGACTTCCGCCCGGAACATGTGAAATCCCCCGGCTCCAACTCCCGGCAGAATAGCTAAAAATAGAACTATTATGCCCATCCCGCCCAGCCAGTGTGTAAAGCTTCTACAAAAAAGTATTCCACGAGGAAGGGCTTCAATATTTGTCATGATAGTAGCTCCCGTAGTGGTAAATCCTGATACTGCCTCAAAAAAACCGTCTATAAATGTATCCACCGCTTTGCAAAAGACAAAGGGTAAGGCTCCAAAAACGCTGGCCATCAGCCATCCTAACGTAACAATTAAAAAACCTTCTCGAATTCCCAGGTCTTTGCTTAAAACGGCTTTCATTCGAAACAGAAATCCTGCTCCAATAGATGCAGCTGTGGAATATAAAAAAGCATTGATGCTTCCATCGTTGTAATATATGGACCATGCTAGGGAGGGGATCATCGCAATCCCTAAAACTATCAAGAGGGTACCGATAATGTAACGTACAGTATTTAAGTTCAATTGGATATCATCCCTCCATAAGTCCCTTCATAGTATGAGGGTGTTTGTCACCACAAAAAAGTCGTTCTACCTGCTTGACCTTTTGAGGATGTGTAAAGATTATTAGGCGATCCTCGGGTAGAATAATGTCATGCCCACGGGGAATAATAGCTTTACCTTTTCTAAGTATCCCACCTACAATAAAGCCCTTAGCCGATAGACGGAGGGCTTTTATAGGTTGCCTAGTCAAGGGGGAATCATGTGAAACGATAAGTTCAACTATTTCAGCTTTTTCATCTTTCAAAAAGGTTTCTGATATGATATTTGATCTTCTGAAAAGTTTAGTTAACCTCCCAGCCACCAGTAACCGGGGACTTAGATAGGAGTCTATTTCCAGTGGCTGCATCAAAACTTCATAGTCAAGCTTATTAATCTCTACGATAGTTTTAGATGCTCCTAATTTTTTACCCAGTATAGAGGTAAGTATGTTTAATTCATCAGACCCGGTCACAGACACCAGCATATCTACATTTTCTATATTTTCGTCTTTTAAAAAGTTTATATCAGCTGCGTCCCCGTTAAGAACCAAAGTTTTATTTAAATATTCACTCAAGATGCGACACTTATCCGGAGATTTTTCCACCAGTTTTATAGTTATGCCGTTTTTTTTGTAACCTTCCAAAACCTGGGCGAGTTTGAAACCAATTTTACCTCCACCAAGTATCATTACGCTTTTTATTCGCTTTTTTTTACTTCTAACCATACTGCTAAATTCCGTAAGAGTACCTGTCCTTTTTACAACATATATCATATCATTTGACATGAATTTATCCTCACCCCGAGGAATAACGACTTCACCATTTTCCCGGGAAATCCCGACGACAAGATAATTCGAAGATATAGGTAAACTCGTCAGTGGTTGATTTATGAGCTCCGAATCCTTATCAGCCCGCAGAGCTACAAGTTCTATCTTACCATCAGCATAATACTCGATTTCATCAACATCAGGATTTTTTATCAGTTTGGCTATTTCAAGAGCTGCTAATCTTTCAGGGTCAATCATGTTATCTATACCTAGCTGCTCACTGGTAAGCATCATGTCTGAACTGGTGTATTCCGGGTTTCTAACCCGAGCTACGGTTTTAATGTCAGCAAGTTTTTTTGCAATCATGCAAAACATGATGTTTAGTTCATCACTGTCAGTTACAGCAATAAAAACATCTGATTGTTTTATACCTGCATCGACCAAAGCAGAAATACGCTTACCAGTTTCTTGAACCATCATGGCATCTAATTTGTTTGAAAGATTTGAAATCTTGTTGATGTCTTTTTCCAGAACAACTACATCATGGTCGTCAGCAATTAGTTTTTTTGCAAGTTCAGTTCCAATATCGCCGGCTCCGGCGATTATTACTCTCAATTCATACACCACCCATGTAAATCATTAAAACAATTATATATGATGGCCATAAAATAATCCATACCTTAATTTGTACGAAAAGTATTTAACTGTATAACCAATAACTAAAACGCCCCAGGAAACCCGAGGCATTACATTTACGGTTTAATGTGAATATTTTAGAACCGTCCCTAAATATTCAATTCTTTTTCAATTACATCAGCAATGGTTTTTGCTATATTTTCGATTAAGTCTTGTTGTTCACCTTCTACCATAACCCTAATTAAAGGCTCGGTGCCCGACGGACGGACCAGAATCCTACCGGTTTCTCCTAAAAGAGCCTGGCTTTCAGCTATTGTCTCTTCAATGCGCTTGTTGTCGTTGTATTTCGATTTATCGACCACATGTACATTGATCAGTACTTGGGGAAATACCTTCATTATTCCAGTTAGTTCAGACAAGGATTTTTTCTCATCAATCATTACTTTTGTCAAGGTAACTCCGGTTAGAATACCATCACCTGTGGTGTTATGATCTAAAAATATAATATGCCCTGATTGTTCTCCACCGAAATTGTAATCACTCTTTAGCATCTCCTCAAGAACATATCGATCACCGACTTTTGCCCGCACCATTTTTATGCCGGATTTTTTTAATGCTATTTGAAGTCCTATGTTGCTCATTACGGTGGAGACTACAGTATTGTTTTTTAAAAGCCCGCATCGGTTAAGATA
>JAQWCA010000206.1 GCA_028706065.1 Tepidanaerobacteraceae bacterium | reverse complement strand
AAGGAAAACCATGAAGGTTAGGCTGTATGAAACGGCTTGATTCATGGTTTTTATTTTATAAAAATTGAATAATTGAATTATACAAATCATAGAAAAAATGCAAGGAGAGATTTTTTGTGGATCAAAAACTTTGGCGAAAATGTGTAGAATTTCATGGCCATGAGTGCCCGGGCCTTGCCATCGGATTTAAGGCTTGTGAAGCAGCAATCAAAAAACTTGGTGTTAGTTTTGCAAAAGATGAGGAAAACGTATGTGTCACGGAAAATGATGCCTGTGGTATTGATGCCATTCAGGTTATTACCGGATGCACTATAGGGAAGGGCAATCTAATATACCGAGGTACCGGGAAAAATGCCTACAGTTTTTTTAGACGAGATACGGGGCAAAAGCTGCGCATCGTTTTAAGGCCAACTAAGGATACAAAAAATATGTCCAGGGGCGAGCGGCAACAGGCTATTTTAGAAAGCCCTGTTGAAGAATTGTTTGAGTTTAAAGCTCCTAATTTTGATTTGCCGGAAAAAGCCCGACTGTTCAATACAATAAAATGCGAAAAATGCGGTGAAGGAGCTCCGGAAAACAAAATCAGGTTAATGGACAAAAAGCTGGTATGTTTGGATTGTTTTAAGGACTATACGAGAGGTTGGTAAGCTGTGGAAATAGATTTTGCAAAACTGTGGGAGAGAGATAAAACAAATAAGAAAAGTCAGCAGCAGTTTTGGGATGGCAGAGCTGAGGAATTCAACTCCAAAATATCCGAAAGCAAGACCATAAAACAAACCAAGGAAGTCATTAACTACTTGGAAAAAAAGGGTGTTTTGGAAAAAGACTGCAGTGTTTTGGATATCGGATGTGGACCCGGGAAATATACCATGGCTTTTGCAAAAAAGGTAAAAGCGGTAACCGGAACCGATATATCTTCTAAAATGCTAACTTTAGCCAAGGGAAACGCCAAAAACAGTGGTCTTGATAATACTAGGTTTGTCCAATCCTCTTGGGCCAAAGCAAATCTTTCCACAATGGGATGGGAGCAGAACTTTGATTTGGTATTTGCATCATTTTGTCCCGGCATTGACGGTCCTAAGGCCTTAAAGAAATTAGTGAAGGCCAGCCGCAAGCATTGCTTTATAAGTAGCTTTGTTACCCGAAAAGATAGGGTTTTGGATGGGTTAAAAGATCGTTTAGGTATTAAAAAAACGCCATGGGGTATACAGACTTACTATAGTTTCAATCTTTTGTGGAATTGGGGCTATTATCCTGAAATAATTTATCATGATAGAACGTGGAGTAATGATTATGATATAGATCAAATGGCGGATAATTTCCTAGCAAGGCTGGATGAGCGTATCTATTTTAACCGGGGTGATATAGTTGACTACCTTAAAGAGTTTTCTGTTGATGGAAAAATAAAAGAGCAAACCGTATCCAAGGTCGCCTGGATATACTGGCAGGTATAAAAAGATTGGCAAAGGGGATTTAGCATGAAAAAATCAAATTTAAGCAAGTTACTAATTTTGCTTCTGTTGGCAACAATAATTTTCAACATAACCGGATGTAGCGGGAAGCCTAAAGAGGAAAATGCGGTTGATTCAAGCCAAGAAGATGTTCCTCTTATAATACGCTTGGAAGGTGGAGATTGGGGATTTCCCTCCCCCTTTACCCACTATTCAAGGGGTCCCGGCATGTCTAAAATGCGACTTGTTTATGATAGCCTTTTGGAAAAGGGGGAAAATGGTCTTATTCCATGGTTGGCCAAAGAGTGCATTATTTCTCCCGATGGAAAAGAGTATACTTTTATTTTAAATTCCGGAGTAAAGTGGCATGATGGAAAACCACTTACTAACAATGATGTAAAATTTTCCTTCGAGTATTTCGCAAAACATCCTCCGGTATCTGATAGTTTATTGATTGATGGGAAACCCTTTATTGAAAAAGTAGAGGTTTTAGATGAAGACCGGGTTAAGATTACGGTGAAGCAATCAAATGCAACGGTGTTGGATAGATTAGGGATTGTCAGGATAATCCCTGAGCACATATGGAAAGATGTAGAAGACCCTAAAAAAATGCTGGATATAGAACTTTTAGTCGGATGTGGTCCATATATTCTTACAGATTATAATCAAGAGCAGGGCAAGTACCGCTTTCAAGCCTTTAAGGACTACTGGGGTCCAAATACTAGAGTAGATATCATAGAATTTGTTCCTGTAAGTGATCCTGTGCTGGCTTTTGAAAATGGGGAAATAGATCTTTTAGATGTGCCGCCGGATTTAATGGACAGGTATAAAAATAATAAAGAGTTAAAAATCCTTAAAAGCCCAGCCTTTTGGGGATACAAACTTCTGTTTAATTTGGATAAAAAACCGGAACTAGCCGATTTAAACATAAGAAAAGCCATAGCCTACGCCATAGACCAGGACGAACTCATTGATAAGGTAGCCAGAGGAGCAGCGGTCCCGGCAAGTCCTGGATACCTGCCTATAGACCATATATGGCATAATCCTGATGTAATAAAATATGATTTTGATATAGAAAAAGCTAAAGAGCTTTTAAACAATAAATCTTTAAACCTAAACCTACTAATATCGGATAATCAAAAAGAAGCAAGGATTGCCGAACTCTTGAAGATAAATTTTGCCAAAGCTGGGATAAATGTTGAAGTTAAAACAGTTGATATGAAGACCCGCGATAGCCGGGTGAAAGAACAAAATTACGAATTGGCTTTGATAGGCCACGGTGGTTGGGGCAGGGATGCAGATTGCCTTCGGGAAGCTTATGCAGTGACGGTATCTAGGGATGATAGCTCTGTATCCAATGTGATTCCCGGTTACAGTAATCTTCAAATAAGCGAACTTTGCAAAAAACAGCTGACAGAATTGGATGAGCAAAAAAGAAAATCCATGATAATTGAACTTCAAGAAATCATATCTGATGAAATTCCGCTGTTGCCCATTTACAATACTATTGATTATGTAGTATTTAAACCGGAAAAATACGATGGTTGGCTGCATGTCTTTGATCATCATGCTGTAACCCACAATAAACTATCATACCTGGAAAGGATAAAATGAAATACCAAAAACTGATCAAACACCTTCTAACTTTTTTCTGTATAATAACATTAAATTTTTTTCTACCCCGGCTCATGCCCGGTGATCCCTTTTACTTTTTATCGGGTGAACAGGGAGAAATAGTTGTAAGCTACAGCCAAGAAGAAATTGCAAGATTAAAGTCCTACTACGGACTGGATGTACCGGTATTAACCCAATATGGGCGCTATCTGAAAAATATTTTAAAAGGAGATTTGGGATACAGTATATATTTTGGAAATGATGTAAGAACAATCATCCAAAATCGAGTCCCTTGGTCAGTTTCTCTGGTTTTAATATCAGTTGTAATAGGCGGCTTTATGGGTACGTTTTTAGGATGTATATCTGCATGGTACCGCCGTGGTATTTTGGATAAAGTCCTCTACTTTATAATGGTAGTCCTATCCGAAATACCGGCGTTTTTAATAGGTGTATTTCTCTTGTTTTGTTTAGCTGCTCAGCAGAGTCTATTTCCACTTTCGGGAGCTATGAAACCCTTTGCTGACTATGCTTCTTGGGCTGATAAAGTCTTAGATATAATACATCATGGTTTTTTACCGGCATTGACCCTTTCAATTGTTCAAATAGGCGGATTTTATCTTATTGCCAGAAACAGCATGATGACGGTAATGTCAAAAGACTATATGACTACAGCAACAGCCAAGGGTCTTGCCACCGGTCGCATACTCTTTCGGCATGCCTTATCCAATGCTGCTCTACCCATTGTCACTCGAGCCTTTTACAGTCTGGGGCAGGCAGTGGGAGGGACAATACTAGTTGAAAATGTCTTCAAATATCCCGGGCTCGGTTCATTGATACGATATGCTGTTATTGTCAGGGATTATCCCTTGATACAAGGGATTTTTCTCGTTGTAACCTTTTTTGTAATTATCATGAATATGACTGCTGATATCATATACAAAAGGCTTGACCCGAGAATAAGTTGATGGTGGTGAACATGAATATA
>JAQWCA010000205.1 GCA_028706065.1 Tepidanaerobacteraceae bacterium | reverse complement strand
CATTATTGTCTTCTACCTTTGTAGCCAATTCTTCACTCTGAGCAGCATTGTCAAGAACTCTTAGCTCGTCACCGAGCCACTGTATTACTGCACCGGCTATAAAGATACTGCCTTCCAGAGCATATTCTACTTTTCCATCTACCCCCCATGCAATGGTAGTAAGAAGACCACTCTTAGATGCAACTGCCTTTTCACCGGTGTTCATCAACATGAAACATCCTGTTCCATATGTGTTTTTGGCCATACCAGGGCTATAGCAAGCCTGACCGAAGAGAGCTGCTTGTTGATCACCGGCATCACCGGCAATGGGTATTTCTCCACCAAATACTTCCGTTGTTGTATGGCCATATACATGACTTGACGGCATAGCTTTCGGAAGCATTGCTCTGGGTATATTTAACTCTTTAAGTATCTCATCATCCCAATCCAGCTTATGGATATTAAATAACATTGTTCTGGACGCGTTACTGTAATCGGTAACATGGGCTTTACCACCTGTCAGGTTCCAGATAAGCCATGTATCAATGTTACCAAAGAGTAATTCGCCTTTTTCTGCTTTTTCCCTGGCGCCCTCGACATTATCAAGAATCCATTTTACTTTGGTGCCGGAAAAATACGCATCAACTACCAATCCTGTCTTCTCACGAATTTTTTCGGCAAGACCACGTGCTTTTAGATCATCACAAATAGAGGCGGTTCTACGGCATTGCCAGACAATGGCGTTGTAAACAGGCTTACCGGTATTCTTATCCCATACGACTGTGGTTTCCCTCTGATTGGTAATACCGATGGCTGCAATGTCTTCCACTGATAAACCACATTTTAAGAGAACTTCCTTGGCTACACCTATCTGGCTTCCCCAGATTTCCATTGCATCATGCTCAACCCAACCAGGCTTCGGATAGATTTGCGTAAATTCACGATTTGTAACGCCCTTAATTAAACCGTTTTGATCAAAGACAATCGCCCTTGAACTGGTCGTCCCCTGGTCTAGTGCCAAAATGTACTTAGCCATTAAACATTACCTCCTTGTTATTTAATCTTTACATTCTTTCCAATATTCCAAAGCTTATGATCAGTATTTTGCTATAAGGCTTTCACAATCAATGTGATAATTATTAATGGAAATTATACATATAGACAGTAGAGAATAAATCCGCCTAAAACTCCTCCTAGAATCGCATTTATGATCATACCTATACCTTTACCCACATCATCGCCGGATATAGCTGACGCTACAAACAGGCCAACAAAGGCTGCCCATGCCATATCAATCCATGCTCCACCTGATTGATAAATCAGGCCGCATCCATGATTTAGCGTCCATGTTGTACCAACTATCCAGCCACCGGCCAGCCAACCACCAATAGGGCCAAAATTATCACAGAGCTTTCCCCATAAAAGTCTGAGCAGGAATGGAAATATAAAACCACCAGCCATAGTTGCAATCATGTTTGGAACTGTCATTTATATGACCTCCCCCTATTTTTTTTATTAAATTACATTGGGATATCTTTCGATTTGATAGCAGCATCTCTTTGAGCCCAGGTCTTCTCAACGGCAACGGCAGCTATACCACCCAGAATGGCTCCTATAATTACAAAACCTAAAGTTGGTAATGACTCAACACCTGCTTGAGCCCCTTTGAGAAATACATCTCTCATAGTACCAACTATTCCTATACCTGCTGCCATATCTACGAATGCACCTTCATTAGCAACAAGACCTAAGAAGTGATTCATAAACCACATGATTGAAATAATCATAAGCCCAGCAAACCATCCGCCAAAAATTCCATAAGCGTCTGAAAAAGCTCCCCAAACAGACATTACGAAAATACCAGCGATGGCGAAACCAATAATTGAACCAAGGTTTTTCACTAATGTCACCTCCATTTTTTTTGCCCATAAGTTTAGAACCACCGACTGAAATATACACTAATTTTTTTGTATGCATTCCCCCTTTTTAAGCAAATTAAAAATCCTTCCAAGGTAAATAATAAACACAAAAATAGTGTATTATTCACCCAGGAAGGACTTTCTCCTAATCTCCAAGTCCTCTAAAGGTATATTCCATATATCTTCATTTGTAACTGATATAGCCAGAGCCCCATGTTTAAGTGCTGCCTTTACTTCCTGTGCATCCTCTATAAGTCCTCCTGCTATAACCGGATGTCTCACTCTTAGACAGATCTTTTTAATTATTTTTGGTATAACTGCCGGCAAAATTTCGATTGCATCAGGGTTAACATGTTTTATGGATTTTTCGGCATTATCAACAGCTAAACTATCAAGAACAAATATTCTTTGGATTGTAAAAAGACCTTCAGACTTTGCACAGCTTATGAGATTGGCCCTAGTTGTAATAATACCATCAGGTTTAATCTCCTTGGCAATATATTTTATGCCCATGCTGTTCTTACTTATGCCTTCAAGTAAATCAATGTGCAAAAAAATTCTTCTACCAGAATCTCTTACATATTTTACTACATCCCTAATATTCAATATATTCCCAGTTAGTAAAAATATGCATTGAGACTGTTTAGATACAGCTGTTTCAATCCTACCGATATCCCTTATGGCTGGTATAACCGGAAACCTCTTTAAATCTTCCATTATTTCATCCAAACCATCACCTCTAGTCTACCGGTATCAAATATTTAGTTTGTCCAATTCTTTCATAGACATATTATTGCAAAAACTATGCCACTACCTAAAAGATGATATAATAAGTATTTGCTGGTTTCGTGCTTGGTAAAAAGTATCAATGATTCTGCTGTTTTACTATTTTATTGATACTTTTTACCATAATGATTGTTACCTTACTCTTTGCCCTAGTTTATTTTCTTTACCCGACAATAACCTTTTTATATTGTCCCGGTGTCTGTAAATCGCTATCGCACCAAGGACTACTCCTGTAATTATATGTTTAGCAGGATAATTAAACAGAATTAATAGTATTGGAAGTGAAGCAGCAGAGGTAATTGAACCTAATGAAACATAGCGTGATATGTAAATAACAGAAACACCGATTATAAAAAGTATCAATCCGACTTTTGGAGAAATACCAATAATAACTCCAAAACTGGTAGCAATGCCCTTACCTCCTTTAAAATCAAGGAATAAAGACCAATCGTGCCCGATAACCACGGCGATGGCAGAAAGCAATGCTAGACTTTCTCCCCCAAATAATCTTCCAAGAGACACCATTATCAAACCTTTTAGCAAGTCTGCAGCAAAGACAATTAAAGCAGGTTTCTTGCCTAGTACTCTGAGTACATTGGTTGAACCGGGATTACCGCTACCATACTGACGGATATCAATTGAATAAACTCTACTGCAAATTAGATATGCAAATGAAATAGATCCAACTAGATAGCTAGCAATGATAAATATGATAGTTTTAAACAAGGCTATTCACCTTTCAGGAAGATTTTTAACAATTTGTAATTCACTTAATATTATACACTCTGTTTTATAAAAAGTCAATAAGGTTTTTTGTCCGATTGTGATTAATGGTCGGTCGTAAGGTTAATGAGTTTGAACCCTATTTTTCCCAAATCCTTTCTGAATCTGTTATAATGTTTGTCAAGGGTAGTTTTTCCCTTTATCAAATATTATAACAGATGCTATAATCTTATGATGCAAAACTTCATGCTATTATGCTAACTATAGTTATAAATAAAAAAATAAAGAGGTAATATAAATGGAAAAATTTATAAACGGGTTAGCAAATTATGTTTTCTGGTATCCTTTTATCATGTCCTTGTTTTGGATAGCCGGCTCTATACTCTTTACTAGAAGGCGAGAACACCGAATAGAATTAGAAATTGATAAAATTGATTGGCCAATGATCAGTATTTTGATTCCTTGTTATAATGAGGAGGATACCATAGAAGAGACTATTGCTTTTATGGAGAAAATAGCTTATGAAAATAAGGAAATTATCGCAGTAAATGATGGTAGTAAAGATAGGACAGGAGAAATATTACATAAATTAGCAAAACAATACGATAATCTAAGAATTATTGATTGCAAAGAAAATCGTGGTAAAGCAACTGCTCTTAAGTTAGCGACTTTT
>JAQWCA010000204.1 GCA_028706065.1 Tepidanaerobacteraceae bacterium | reverse complement strand
AATGTCTCCGGGAATAGTCTTTTCTAAAGTGGTTTGACAGCACTTCTTTCTCTTCTGGGGTGAGGTTTGTAATTTTAACTGTACCACCGATGCGACCCAAGCTTTTATATTTTCCTCTGAAGGCCAAAAACAGTCTATAATAGCCCTTATTTACTTTGAAGAATTCAAGATTCTCTTTTTTCATTGCAATCAGCTTCTCGATGCCGCTACTTTTTCGCTGACATCATAATCATACTTCAACATACGCTTCTGACCGTCCCATATATATCGGATGACGGTTACAAAGTTGGCATTTTTCGGCCGCACCAGCTCACAAATGGCAAGCCCCGGAACTGTCTCATAATCACCCCAAAGCACCTGGGAGTTTATTATAAAGTTAAATTGTAAATCCTCCATAAGTTTGAACATATCCCTTATGTTCATATCATCTACTCCTGCAAAGGCTTCATCCAATGAAATAATCCTGGGTGCATCTTTGGCTGCAGCCTCGTAACGGGCATAAACCGCTGAAAATAGCGGTATATACATAGCCATGGCCTTTTCACCGCCGCTCAGGCGGTCAAAGGCGTGATTTGTGAGTTCTCGGCGACTTTCGCCTTCTTTGCGGAAATATAGTTTGAATTCAAACCACCGGCGATAATCCAGTATCTCTTTAATGATTTGATGGAATGTCTCCATATTACTTGACTCGTCCACTAAAATCCTGGCTTTGTCCACTTTTGACCTAAAATGCTCTGTCACCAAGTCAAAATCCTCGGGTTTTAGCATTTGTGCACCGGTCTTTAATATATCCACCAACTGCTTGGTATCCAGCTCTTGTTCGTTTTCCGCCGGAATAGGTCTCCAGGCAAGGGAAAAGGTTATGCCGCTGGAGGTATCTCTTTCTGACATTAGCCGGTTCATCTTTTTGACCCATTCCTCTGCCCTAAAGATTTTAGCCCGGATTTTTCTGCCAACATTATGCATTATAATCTCTTCAAAGAGCTGTCGGTCAGTTTCTTTAAGCAGTGCTTCGTTGGCAGCAATGTCCTGCTTTATGGACTCATAAAGGGCGTAAAGGGATACAATCTTGCCCTGCTGATTGGCCGTAATCTGATACCTTCGTAATTTCCTGAAGTCTTCTTCCAAGAACTGCTGACCTTCACTGGGAACTTTATCAAATAAATATCCCAGAGAAAGACCATAGTTTAACAATGCTGTTTGATTTTCATGAAATGCATCACGTAAACGGTTTGAAATCTTTTCCTTATCAGTTCTTAGTCGGTCAACTATGGGTTTGATAATTCTAAGGATATTCTGACAGAATTTAATAAGATGCTCTTCTTCTGTAGGGTGTTCTCCTATACCCTGCACATCGCTGACAAATTCCAGTTCCCATTCATCTTTAAGGCCATCTTTGTAAACATGGTAAATCTGTTTCAAAATGGAGATGCTATTATCCAGCTGCTCCAGTTTTTGAATGTTATCTTTTATTCTTTCAGCCGTCACGACTTTTTCATTGCTAATTTCCATGATTTCTTGAGGTAGAGCCTTTAGTCTTTCGATACAGTTTTTCAGCTCTTCTTCCAGTTTTTCCAAGCCTAGGCTCTTTATTGTCTCCTGTAATGCCTGGATTTGAGCTTTACGTATATTTATGCGCTCATCAATTTTTTGCATCTCATAGTTTATATTTTCAATATCCATGTCCATGCCCTGAAGGTTTGCCTCAAGGATCTCTATACTACCTACTTTTGAAAGCATTTTGTTGTAGTCTATCTCAAGCTGGCTTAGTGTCCCTTCGTAGTCGTCCATATACTCGTAAGCTTCTTCATATGCTTCTACATGGCTGCTGATACCTATTCCCGCAGTCAGCTCCCTTGCAATAACCCTTAGTTTTTGTAAAGACTCCAGCAGTAAGCTTACTTCTTTATTTTTATCGGATAAATTTTTTTCTGCATTTTTTAGCTCAAAAACCGCTAACTTATATGATTTTAAGGCTTCCTCCAAGTCATCGTTTTTAGGCATATTGGCGTATTCGGTTTTTAGGGTGTCAAGCCGCTCAGTAATACTTTTTATTGCTTCATCCAGCCGGTTCAAATCATCTCCTATGGCTTCCAGTTCCTCACTTAAGGCTTGTATCATTTCTTCTCGGAATTTTTTTCGTGATTCATACCCTATAAACTTTGACTTTACCTGATCCCGACCTTTACCTTTGATTATTCCAATACCAAAGGTACCATCTTCAGCTACAAAAGTTCCGCCATCTTCATCATACAACAGGATATTTCTCAAAACATCGTCTACTGTCTCCTGAGAAACACCGTCAACTCTTAATTCCGGTATATCAAAATACTGAAGAATATTGAGTTTCATATTAAAAGCACCGGGCGATATATATTTGTCACTCATGTTTTTATCCATGGCAAGAGCTTCAGATAAATACTCCGGAGGAATAATAAGGGCATCCATCAGCCCCACATCTTCCAATGCCGCTTCAATCCTGCCTTTGACATCTTCGTCAATATCCTGTTTAAATTCTACGGCTTTGTAAAAGGGAATATAGGGTATGTTTTTTTTAGCAAGCCTTTTACGGTTCTCCTCAACTTGGGGGTTCCGCTCCGGCTCAGGATCTTTTTTGTTTTTCCATTCCATAAGTTCCGCTTTTTTCTGATCATATGCGGTTTGCAGCTGCTGCCTCTGATTCTCCAGTCTATACTGCTCATTTTTCATGCTCTGATTTTTCACATCAAAGCATGCCCTTACTTCACTTAAAATATCATCAAAGCCTGTACTGTCACCATAATTTAATACTAAACGAGAAATGGCTTCCAACTCTTGTTTTTCAAGTTTAAGCTCCTGATTTTCGCAAGACCACTCATGTACCTTTTGGACAAACTCACTTTTGATTAAGTCAAATTGCCCTTCCCAATCACGGGCGTCTTTTTCAAGCCTGTCCCTTTTATTCTTTAAAGCTTCCTGTTCTTTTAAAGCCTTGTTGTAGCGTATATTTTCTTCCTTGACCTCTTTTAAGGCTTTCAGGGCTTTTTTCAGCTTGACCCTGTATTTTTTGACCTCACTTTTCCAAAAGGTAAAATCGAATTTCCCGCCAAAGGCTTTTGATAGCTCGTCTTTGGAAAAATCGTGTTCCATAAAATCTACAAGCTTTGCTGCTTTCTCCATATCCCTCAAAGTATCAGCAATATCAACTTCCAATAACTCTTTTTCTTCTGTAATCTTTTTTATTTGATTTCTCGTATCCCGACAGCGAGCTTCTTTTTCCGAAAGCTGCTTCTCCTTTAACTCATATGCTTGTTCGTTGTCCTTTAAATCCTTTTGTGTATCCGACAAGGTTTTCTGAGCTTTAAAGGCATCATTTTCCCTTAGCTGCTCTTCTTTTTGGTTCAGTGCAGCTTGCTCCACTGTTAAGTTGTTGAGTTTTTGGCCAAGTTCCTCCACACTGTCCTGCTGAAGCTTTATTTCTTGTTCTAATTTAGCTAGGTTATTCTTGGCCGTTTTCAAGTCATCATAGGCCTTTAAAAATCCATCGATTTTTTCACACAATATGAAACGATTATAGTTATCGTACTCTTCCTTTAATTTAGATGCAGCATTATGACATATATACAGCTCATCAAGATGCATCTTGATTTCATCCATGTTTTCTATGGTCTCGGAAAGGGGGCGGAGGTCCTCATCGGATAGAGCCGGCAAAGCGCCATTCATTATTTCATAAATAACGGTAGGTTTAAAATCCTTGGAAAGCTTGGGGCTTCTAAGTTGTATTAAGAGTTTTATGAGCTCATCATATTCCTCTATAGTATTAAAGCCAAATATATGTTTATCAACCATTTCCATATATTCCCTCTGGCTTTCTACCACTTCCCCGCCGGGCAATACCCGGTTTTTTAGCTCTCTTTTGGTAAGAGGCACTTTCTGCTTACTGCCGTCCTGGCCAATTTCTGATTTATAAAGGTAAAAATCGATACCCACCCGACGGCCGTCAAGCAGAGTAAATCCCCAAAAGTCCATGGGTTTTCCCCGGCGTGCCCTAAGCCCCATACCAATGGTAAGATAATTTTCAGTATTTTGCTTTTTAAATTCCATATAAATATAGCCGGTTCGCTCAT
>JAQWCA010000203.1:2178-4106 GCA_028706065.1 Tepidanaerobacteraceae bacterium | reverse complement strand
ATTAATTTTCTTTTTAGAGAAGAGATTATAAGCTTTCACTGCCAAGATACCACCTGCAACAGAAACTCCAAACGCAAGCAATCCTCCTACAATAATCCCCAGCGTTTGTCCCGAAAGAAACACATCCGATTTCATGGTTGCACCAACAGTAAGTCCAAGAAAAATGGTAGCTGTATTCATAATGGGTCCCGAAGCCGCATCTGCTAGACGGCTTGTACTCGATCCTATTTCCTTCACCAAGTTCCCAAATAGCAACATACCCAATAAAGGAGCGGATGAAGGCACCAATAAAGAGACAACCACACCCAGCACAATAGGGAAAATGATTTTCACCGTCTTAAGATTCTTGATCTCATGTTTAGGAGGATATTGCTTATCCATCTTTTTCATATGTATCTTGAGTTCTTTTTCGCTCATCATCAACTTTGCGATAAAAGGAATAATCACAGGCACCAACGCCATATAGGAGTAAGCTGCGATAGCAATAGGACCAAGAAGATGCGGAGCCAGCTTGATGGTGGTGTATATTGCTGTAGGTCCGTCTGCACCGCCTATGATGCCAAGAGAGGCTGCTTCAGGCAATGTAAAACCTAGCAAGACAGCACCAATAAGTACAGAGAAAATGCCAAGCTGTGCTGCTCCTCCGAAAAGAGAAAGCTTTAAGTTTCTTAGCATAGGTCCAAAATCTGTGAGCACTCCCACACCCATAAAAATAATGGGTGGCAATAAGCCAGTTTTGATCATTGAGAAATAAAGCAGGTTCATAATACCATGCTTGTCGGCAATATCCAGCAGGCTCATATAGCTACCGTCGAGATTCATTACTAAGGAGCTATCTACAACGCCCAGCCCAGCACCAGGAAGATTTGCCAGCAGCACACCAAACCCTATAGGCACGAGCAGCAAAGGCTCGTACTGTTTCTTGATGCCAAGATAAAGTAATAAAAATGCAATCAACCACATAAGGATAGTCTCCCATCCCATGGTGCTGAATCCAGTCATTTCAGTTATATTAGAAAAGATATCACCCATTCTTTATTCTACTTTAATTAGTATGTCGTCTTCATCTACCGATTCACCGTTGGCAAAACATATTTCTCTAACTATGCCTGCCTCTTCAGCAGAAACGGCATTGTAGGTCTTCATAGATTCAATGTACCCTATCAAATCACCCTCTTTTATAGTATCACCCACCTTCAATGCATTTTCGGAGGATTCTTTAGTGAAGTAAAACTTACCCTCTAAAGGAGAGAGAACTTCTTTAAGCTGACCGCTTGGAGGTGTTACAGCCGCAGGCTTCCCTGCTAAGCTTTGTCCCTTTTGAATAGCCTCATCTCCACCCTCAACATCAGGGTATGAAATATTTACTACAAATGACTCATTGTCAACATTCACAACCATCGACTTAGGCTGGAAGCTGTTACTGTTCGCAGGAACAGCTGCTATAGGAGCAGCAGGAGTATCCTTTTCTGCTTTCTTTTTATCAAGATCCTCCTCAAAAGATTTCTTGGCTACACCTGACTTATAGTCTCTGTATTGCTCAGGATGCATGGCCAACTCAAATAGCTCCTCATCATCCTTACCCAATTCCCAGTTGTTCTTCTTCATCTCTGCACGAAACTCATCCAGTTTATCAGGATAGAGCTCCTGCGGTGTGCCACTGTAAAACTCACGATTCTGCTCTTTTGCCATCTTTATGATTTCAGGAGCAGGCTCACCAGGTAGTTTGCCAGAATTACCAAGAATCATATCCCAGATGTTGTCAGCAATCATAGACCAGCGCTCTCTCCCTTTCTCAAGTTGCAACACGTTCATCAATGCTAGGTTCTTTACATACTGACTGAAGGGTGTAACCAATGGAGGATAACCTACCTTGGGCCATACATAAGAAACCTCATCAAAAAGCTTGATCAGTAAATCATCCTGCG
>JAQWCA010000203.1:0-2168 GCA_028706065.1 Tepidanaerobacteraceae bacterium | reverse complement strand
TTCCGCCTGACCGTTCTTCACTTTCCATCTGTTTAGGGAAGATAAATTGTTCTCCAGATCAGACATCAGACTACCCATCATTCCCCCTGGTAGGCCAGGTGCAATTAATAATGAGTTCATCATCCTATTTTTTGGGTCGATATAGTAACCCAGAAAGTCATCCATGTACTTTTGAGTGAGCGCACGCACCTTCATATAGGCTTTCATGTTGATATCAGCTACCTTAAAACCAGCATCCTTCAACATTGCCTGCACTGCGAGCAAATCGGCATGTCCTGTACCCCAAGAAAGAGGTTCCATGCCAACATCAATAAACTCTGCACCAGCATAGGCTGCCTCTAAAATAGAAGCCATCTGAAAACCCGGACCTGCATGACCATGATAACTGATAGGGATATCAACATGTTTCTCCTTTATATTCTTAATGATTTTACCGATGGAGGCAGGGCGACCCACGCCAGCCATATCTTTTATACAAATTTCATCGGCACCCATCTCAATAAGAGTATCTGCCAAGTTTGTGAAGTAATCTACTGTATGCACTGGCGAAACGGTGAGGCTGAGAGCTGCTTGCGAGATCATGCCTGCCTCTTTGGCAAACACGATGGAATTCTTTAAGTTACGTGGATCATTCAATCCATCAAAAGAACGAGCAATATCTGTACCTTGTTTCTTTTTCACTTGAAACATTAACCTCCGTACATCGGCTGGTACAGGACTCATACGAATGCCGTTCAGCCCACGCTCCAGCATATGTGTTTGTATGCCTGCATCGTTGAAAGGCTGTGTCCAGTCACGAACAGCCTTATTGGGGTTTTCGCCAAACAAGAGGTTGATCTGTTCAAAACCACCACCATTGGTCTCTACACGGGCAAAACAGCCCATCTCTACAATTGCTGGAGCCACCTCTGTTAGCTGTTCTACCGTAGGAACATACTTGCCAGACGACTGCCACATGTCTCTATAAAGAAGACTAAATTTAATCTCTTTTTTCATATACTGTTTATTGATTTATTTTTGATTTATTTTTTCTGTATTGAGTCCACTCTCCCTTCACCACGTGTAATAAGATCAACTACTGCCGCAATAGCTGCCATCTTTTTGCGATTTGTGTGGTTTAGAGTCCCGCCCCCATCGGCAGGCTTTTGAGTTACTGGAACATAGCGGTTGGTGAGATATACGACTGTATTACCTATTACCACAACAAGAGTAAGAATGATAAAAACCATGATCATTCCCACTGCCAAAAGGCTTAAAGCTTCATTTATATTTTCCATATTCAATTATTTTTTACACCAAAATGGATAACCCTATAAAACCTAAACAAGGGAACAGGGAGTAATTTAACAGATAAGTGAATTTATTGGCGTCAAAAGTACAAAAAATAAATCATTTAGTGCACGAAAAAAAGCAAAATGAGCAAAGAAAGATTCTTATAAACTCCTTTTATCAATTATTTACTTCACATCAACGTCAACTCTCCGATGATTAAGATTGGTTTATCTCTTTATCGGAATGCTATAACTAGCACTCTTTCTCTTTCAATACTCATCTTTGAAACTATTAATTTTGAATAACTTAAATAACTCCACAACAACTATGGGCACTAACGACAATAGCAATATATATACCCAATGAATTGTATCCATTTTGACAAGTCTAAAAGCTTTCATAAATGGTGGATAGAGAAGAATAACTAACATCATAGCTGCAGAAATAACAATTCCTACTATCAAGGCTTTATTTTGGAATATACTTGTTTTAAAAGACGATTTCCTGTTGGAATGAAGGTTTCTAACATGAAATAGTTGAGCAAAAGCTAAAACGGAAAATGCCATTGTTTGACCTAATGCTTGTCCACCATCTTGACGTCCCAGCAAATAAGCAACAAGAGATATTAAGCCAATAGTTAACCCTTGATATACAATTCTCCATGTCATCCCCTTTGTAAAGAATCCTTGCTGCGCATTACGGGGTTTACGTGTCATGATATTTTCTTCAGCGGGGTCTACACTTAATGCAAGAGCTGGAAGACTGTCCGTTACCAGATTAATCCATAAAATGTGAATGGGCAAAAGAGGATTCCCTAAATTAAATATAGATGCAATGAATATCAATAAAACCTCACCCACGTTTGATGATAGAAGAAACTGTATTGATTTTAAAAA
>JAQWCA010000202.1 GCA_028706065.1 Tepidanaerobacteraceae bacterium | reverse complement strand
GCTATCCGGTATGACTGAAATCGAAAAAATACAGATTGCAGGCAGTGTTCGGCGTAAAAAAGAAATTGTTAAAGATATAGATATAGTCATAGCGACAGAAAGCCCTGATATAATAATAAGAGATTTTTTAAGATTTCCGGCAATTACACAGGTAATTGCTCAAGGCTCAACCAAAGTTAGCGTTATACTTAATACGGGCCTTCAGCTAGATTTGAGAATTGTAAAGCCTGAGTCTTTTTATTCAGCATTACAACATTTTACCGGCAGCAAAGAACATAATACAAAACTTCGAAGCATGGCACTAAAGATTGGGTACAGATTAAACGAATATGGTATTTTTGAAAGAGAAGGCGAAGGAGCTTTTTATCCTCAAAGCGAAGAAGAGTTTTATGGAGAACTGGGAATGCCCTATATTATACCGGAATTACGTGAAGACCGTGGGGAAATTGAAACTGCGATAGAAGATAAATTACCTGATGTTGTAAGGCAAAAAGACATTCGGGGAGATCTGCATATCCATAGCAAATTTAGTGATGGTGTAAGTTCTATAGAGTCCATAGCTGGAAGGGCAAAAGCTCTCGGATACGAATATATAGCTATAACCGACCATTCAAAGTCTTTGAAGATTGCCAGGGGTCTTGATGAAAGTCGCTTAAAAGAACAAATTCAACTAATAAAAGATATAAATAGTAGGATACAAGGTTTGCGTATCCTGACGGGCATTGAGGTCGATATATTGACAGATGCAAGTTTGGATTTTGAGGATGAAATATTGAAGGAATTAGATGTTGTAATTGCTTCGATTCACAGCGGGTTTAAACAAGACAGACATACCTTGACAAAACGTATTATAAGTGCTTGCTTAAATCCCCATGTAAATATAATAGCACATCCTACAGGAAGACTTTTGGGTAGGCGAGATCCTTATGATGTCGACATAGACCTGGTGCTGGAAGCTGCAGCAGCTACAGGAACCGTGCTTGAGATCAATTCCTCACCGGACCGTCTAGATTTAAATGATATTTTAGTAAAGCAGGCAAGGGATAAGGGTGTAAAGATTGCCATAAATACAGATTCACATGATAAGGAGACATTAACAGATATAAGATATGGGGTTTGGGTAGCCCGGCGAGGTTGGCTGGAAAAATCGAATATCATAAACACCTTTCCTCTTATAAAACTGATGGATGTATTAAATCAAAAACAAGTGTAAAGAATTGTGACGATATTTATAGAGTCGCTTTATGATAGGTGATGTGATGAATAAAAGGGTCGAGATCGTTCTGGAATATGATAAAATAAAAAATAAATTAAAAGAATATGCTGTGTCATTTTTGGCAGAAGAAAAAATATATGATATGAGCCCCTCTACCGATGAGGACTTGGTGAAAATATTACAACGGGAAACTAGTGAAGGAGCAGCTTTATTGAATGCTGGGCTTAACTTGCCCCTTAGCGGGGTCAAAGATATAAGAAATAGTCTTCGTTTAGCAAAAGTTGGGTCAATGCTTTCGCCGGGTGAACTATTGGATATTGCATCAACTATGCGGGCAGCTCGTTTAATTAAAACCCTATGGGATGAAAAAAGGCTGGAAGACAGTAAAATTTTTGATGGAATAATTAATAGACTCCATACCTTTCAATCTCTGGAGGAAAAGATAGACAAAGCCATTTTAAGTGAAGATGAAATAGCAGATAATGCGAGCACTAAGCTTCATTCAATCCGAAGACAAAAAAAGACTTTATCAGAAAATGTAAGGAACAAGCTAAACGAAATAATATCTTCACCTTACTACCAAAAAGCATTACAGGATCCAATAGTTACTGTCCGACAAGATCGTTATGTTGTTCCAGTTAAACAAGAATTTAGAGGCAGCATCCCTGGAGTTGTTCACGATCAATCGGCTAGCGGTGCAACCTTATATGTGGAACCCATAGCTGTGATGCAGATGAATAACGAGCTTCGACAATTGGAGATTGAAGAAAAAAGAGAAATTGAAAGGATTTTATGGGATTTCTCGCAAAGGATACAAGAAAATCATGCATTTCTCGAAGATACATTACATGAGTTAGCCCGGATTGATTTCATAATGGCTAAGGCCAACTACAGTCTTGAAATAAATGGTGTAGAACCGGTTTTTAACAATCGAGAATATATAAATATAATTCAAGGGAGACATCCACTTTTAAAAGGCGAAGCAGTTCCCTTAGATATATTTTTAGGGGATAAATTTAATATTTTAATAATTACCGGGCCAAACACCGGTGGGAAAACAGTATCCTTAAAAACAGTGGGTCTTTTTATCCTTATGGCTCAATCAGGACTGCACTTGCCTGCCCATGAGGGAACTGAGCTTGCAATTTTTGAAGATGTTTTTGCTGATATAGGTGATGAACAGAGTATTGAACAAAGTCTTAGTACATTCTCTTCTCATATGAAAAACATAAAGAAAATTATAGACTCAGCTACAGAAAACTGTTTAATTATCCTTGATGAATTAGGAGCAGGAACTGACCCCACAGAGGGAGCGGCCTTGGCCATGGCTATTTTGAATTATCTTTATGAAAAGGGGAGTAAAGTTCTAGCTACAACCCATTATAGCGAGCTTAAGACCTTTGCTTTCTCTAAAAAAGGTATAGAAAATGCCAGCATGGAATTTGACATAAAGACTCTCAGTCCAACCTATAAGCTTACAATAGGTATTCCTGGAAAGAGCAATGCTTTTGAAATAGCAAAAAGACTTGGACTTAGACAAGAAGTAGTTGATCTAGGTAAAAGTTTAATGGCTGAAGAAAACTTAAAAATGGAGGATCTCCTGACACATATTGAACAGCAAAAGAGCAAAGCAGATGAAGATAGGGAAGAATTGTTAGTCTTAAAAAGAGAGTATCATAAAAAAGTAGAACAGCTTGAAGAAGACCGAAGAAAAATGCGTATAAATCAGGAAAAAATTATAAAAAAAGCCAAGGACAAAGCAAGGTTTTTACTTACTAAAGTAGAAAGTGAAGCAGGGCAAATTATTGAAAACCTAAAAGATGTTGAGAACGAAAGCCAAATTCATATAAGGGATAAAGCTGTTGAAAGGGCACGGGCATGGCTCCGAAAATCTGATGAAGAATTACAGGATTCAAGGAATGCATTGTTTGTTAATACGAGAAAAAGGCACCAAGGTCCGCTTAAACCCGGTCAAAAAGTAAAAATTTCAGGTTTAAATCAAGAAGGTTATATCATATCGTTGGATCAGACTTCAGAATCAGCACAAGTGCAAGTTGGTATCATGAAGGTAAATGTCCCTACAGCAAGTCTTATACCCATTGACCAACAAGAATTTGAGGCTGAGAAATCCAGATATTCATCCATAGCAATGAGTAAAGCTAAGGATATTTCATCACAGATAGATTTGCGAGGACTTACTTTGGAGGAAGCATTAATAAAAACAGATAGATATTTAGATGATGCCATGATAGCGGGAATTCCCAGAGTAACCTTGATTCATGGCAAAGGGACAGGCGTTTTACGCAGGGGTATACATGATATGTTAAAAACCAGATCTAATATAAAAACCTATCGACAGGGGCACATCGATGAAGGTGGAATTGGTGTAACGGTGGTGGAATTATGAGTAAGTATATAATAAGTGCATGTCTAGTGGGTTTAAATGCCAGGTATGATGGCAACAGTAATTTGGTTGAAGTATTTTCTGAGATGATAAAAACAGGTAAAGCAGTGCCTTTTTGCCCTGAGCAGGCAGGAGGACTTTCAACACCTAGACAAGCGTCGGAAATAACAGGAGGGGTCGGAGATGATGTACTAAATGGTAAAGCTAAAGTAATTACCGATAACGGCCAGGATGTTACCCAAAACTTCTTGGTGGGGGCTAAAGAGACATTAAAGCTCGCAAAACTTTTAGGAGCCAAGAAAGCCATATTAAAGTCAAAAAGTCCTTCATGTGGTTGTAAAAACATTTATGATGGGACCTTCAGTGGAAAACTAATAGAAGGTATGGGAGTAACAGCAGCATACTTACAAAAACACGGTATTGATGTGATAGATTCGGATGAGATAAAGAAGTAGATGATCGTAGCGTGAAGTAAATAATATAAATCTAAGTT
>JAQWCA010000019.1:1310-17262 GCA_028706065.1 Tepidanaerobacteraceae bacterium | reverse complement strand
CAAGGCGCTCACAGTTTTGCTTCAGGAGTTTTATTCTGTGGGAATGAATGTCCCATGCCACTATTTTGCCTTTGTTTTTCATAAGAGCTGCTATATGAGTTGTTTTACCGCCTGGTGCTGCAGCTACATCCAATACCATATCTGTACTTTCTACCCCCAATGCTAACGAAGCTAAGATTGAACTCTCGTCTTGTGGAGTAACAAGACCATCACTAAAACTCTTTAGTTGGTTGATAGGAGGTGAATCTAAGAGATACAAAGCCTCGTCTGCAAAATAACCCGGTAGCATTGAAACCCCTTCAGCAGATAGTCTTGCAATTATTTCTTCTTTTGTAGCTATTATAGTATTGATACGAATACATAATTTTGGTCGCTCGTTAAAAGCTTTACACAACCTTTCAGTAAAATCTACATCAAATAATTCACTCCACCTTGATATAAGCCATGGTGAAAAAGAATAATATACAGATAAATATTCTTCAATATTCTTTTCTTTATTAGGGTATGATATCTTATCTTTATCTCTAAAAACGCTTCTTAAAATTGCGTTGGTAAAATTGGCAGCTCTTTTCCCTTCATGCCTTTTAACAATATCTACTGATTCGTTGACTGCAGCAAAGACCGGCACCTTATCTAAAAATAATCCTTGATATATACCTAACCTAATAGCATTTTTGACAAAAGGTGATATTTGGGAAAGCTTCATTTTTGAAAATTGTGATATTATATGGTCGAGACGGATTTTATTTTGCATAACTCCGTAAACTAACTCTGTAATCAGCGCTCGGTCCTTTTGCAAAATATCCGATTTCAAATATTTATTCAAAAGCAGATTACCATAAAACCCTTCCTGCGTCTTAACCAGAATCGAAATTGCTAGCTCTCTAGGTTTAACCAATTTATTATAACTCCTTCCCATATAAAAAAAACTCGATCGCTTCAGTAACTCTGGCCAAATCTACCTTTGTATTTTTACAGGGACCTTCGGGCCTTATATTAAGAACTCCCATGACCGGTAGCGGGTTAGTATCTAAAATTCCTTCAGTCAAATCGCGTTCACAAGCTATCGCTATTATAGCTTCAGGCTTATAATCTACAACCATTTTCCTAGCTAAGGTTCCCCCAGTTACTACTGCCAAGTTCACACCGTAGTCTTTACTTACCCTCCAAAGTTGGTCTATATCACATCGACCGCAATGCCGGCAATTAGATACATCTGCCGTAACTTTATAAGGGCAATCCCATCTTTGCAAACAATGTGGCGCTAGAATAAGTATTTTTTCCGGACTGATATTATAGCTTCGACTCTGCAATAATTTGTTATTTACTTCTATATAAGAACTCTTAATAATATCCTTTGGAATGTGAAGGGCTTTGCCCAAGACTAAAGCAAAGGGAAACAATAAATTGAGTGAAGTGTTCATTAAACCTTCAAGCCCATAAAAAGTTTTAACATGCCATAGCGTCATTACAACCCCAGCTAATCCTATACTCACGATCAATATAAATATGCTTAAAAGAGCAATTATTGTAAGTAATATAAACCGGTACAAGTTCCCAAATCTATTATAATAAATAAGTATTCCAGCAAATATCATCCCTAAGATAAGTAATATACTAACTGATAGCAAACCGATGAAAACCCTTTTTTTATTTTTTGCAATTGCTCCATTCCGATTAAGCATCAGTAAAAAAATCTCCCTCTTCAATGTTGTGCCCCATTAAATATTTTGTTGCTTCCATACGTTTCCCGCCGGATTCCTGAAGTTCATTTACAAGGATAATACCATCACCTGTGCCAACTAAAAAACCTTCGTTTTTAATTGTTCCCATAAACTCTCCAGGTTTAGGTTCAGAGCTTTTAGAATATAATTTAGCCTTCCATATCTTGATTTTACAACCGTTTCTTATGGTATACGCCCCTGGCCACGGGTTTGTACCCCTTATAAGATTGTGAATTTCTTCCGCATTTTTTGTCCAATCTATTCTTCCATCTTCTTTTTTCAGCATGGGGGAATAAGTTGATTTTTTATCATCCTGAAGTATTCGAATCAAATTACCGGATTTTATATGATCAAGGGTCTTCAATAATAGATCCCCCCCAAGGTTTGACAACTGTATAAAAAGATCATGTGATGTCCATTCTTTGTTTATAAAAATTGACTCCTGAAGAAAAATATCACCAGTATCAAGACCTTCATCCATCCACATAGTCGTCACACCGGTTACTGCCTCACCCTTTATAATTGCCCACTGGATAGGAGCAGCTCCACGATATTTGGGTAATAATGAGGCGTGAACGTTGATACAACCTATTTTAGGTGTTGTAAGCACTTGTCGTGGCAATATCTGGCCAAATGCTACTACAATAATTACATCAGGCTCTAAAGAAGTAAGGATTTTTATAAAATCTTCTTTTTTAACACTTTCAGGTTGATAAACAGGAATATCATATTGCAATGCTAATTCTTTTACAGGTGGCGGGGTAACTAGCCTTTTTCTACCGACCGGACGATCTGGTTGTGTCACAACTGCCCTGACATCAATATTATTTTTTATCAACATTTCCAGCGAAGTTGTCGCAAATTTAGGAGTACCCATAAAAACAATTTTCATCTTAATTCCTCACTATCGGGTTTTACAAATTTTATGGCCTTGTCCACAAATAATATTCCTTCTAGGTGATCTACCTCGTGACAAAGAGCTCTTGCCAACAGATCCTCCCCTTCGATTTCCTTAAGATTACCCCATTTATCCTGGGCTTTGACTTTTACCTTCTTGGGACGCGATACTTCCCCAAAAAGGCCGGGTACGCTTAAGCATCCTTCGAATTTGATTTCTTCGCCTTCTCGATAAGTTATCTCCGGATTTATAAGCTCTATAGGGCCTTCCCCAATATCTACTACAATAACTCTTTTTACAATACCCACCTGTGGTGCTGCAAGGCCGACACCATCAGCATCTTTCATAGTATCGATCATATCAGAGATAAGCATGTGTAAACGTTCATTAAAAACTGTTACTCTTCTAGACTTTTTTCTTAAAACTTCTTCGCCGTATTCCCTTATATTTCTCAAAGCCACAATATCCCTCCTATAGTAAATCTTGAGGGTCCATGTCCCATGCTATAGCAACCTGCGAATTCTTATTCATGGTATTAATTAAACCCGCAATATCTATTAAAATTAGCACTTTTCCACTCTTTAATAACATATTATACCTATAATTTTCTTTAATCCTTGATCTAGGTGCAGGAACCGGACCATAAATTTGCACATCATTACGATAATTTTTGCATAAAAATTCCTTTAGTCTATCAGCCTCTTTTTTAACCAAATCTTCAGAGCGACCTTTAAATACAATGTTCAGCATATGGCAAAACGGAGGATACAGAGCCTTATAACGAATTTTAAGTTCATCTTTATAAAAATTTGTTACGTTAAGTTCACAAGCAGACTTTATAGCAAACGATTCTGGAGCATATGTTTGAACATATACCAAGCCAGAAGTATCTCCTCTACCAGCTCTTCCAGCTACTTGAGTTATTAATTGAAAAGTTCTCTCACCAGACCGAAAATCTGGCATATTTAGAGCTGTATCGGCACTTATAATTCCAACCAGTGCTACATTGGGAAAATCAAGCCCTTTAGCTACAGCTTGGGTTCCAATCAATATTTGAGCTGACCCCTCTTTAAAACTCCATAACATTTTTTCCATTGATCCCTTTTTAGTGGTAGTATCTGAGTCAATCCTGAGAGTCTTATATTCGGGGAAAAACCGTCTTACTTCTCGTTCCACTTTTTCTGTTCCCGCTCCAAAATATCGGATATTCCTACTCTTACATTGGGGACAAATATCCGGTGCCTTTATACTATAACCACAGTAGTGACATTTAGCACTTTTATCCTCAAAATGATATGTCAAGGAAATATCACAGTAGTTGCACTTTAATACAAAACCACAGTCCCGACAAATTACAAAAGTAGAGTGACCTCTCCTGTTTAAAAAAAGAATTACCTGTTTGTCATGAACCAAGGCTTCTTTTATGCCTGATAATAACTTACGGCTAAAAATATGTCTGTTCCCGGCCTTTAACTCCTCTTTCATATCTATTATCTCTATTTTTGGCAAAGGCCTTCCTGATACTCTTCTTGTTAATTTAACAAGAGAATACTCCCCCGTAGTAACTTTATAAAAGGATTCAACTGAAGGTGTCGCACTTCCTAAAACCAACATGGCATTCTGCTGATTTATCCTAAATTTAGCAACTGTCCTTGCATCATAATAAGGGTGCTCTCCATTTTTGTACGATGTCTCATGCTCCTCATCTATTATAATTATACCTAAGTCTTTAACAGGCGCAAATATAGCTGATCTTGCTCCAAGAACTACAGAAGCATCACCTGTATTTATCCTTTGCCATTCATCAAATCTTTCCCCCAGTGAAAGTCTACTGTGTATAACTGCCGTTTTACCCGGGAACCGCTGACAAAATACCGAAAGCATCTGTGGAGTTAATGAAATCTCAGGAACTAACAAAAGGGCTTTTTTGCCATCTTTTAAGACTCTTTCTATTACTCGAATATAAACCTCGGTTTTTCCACTGCCGGTAACCCCATATATAAGAGTAGTTTTTTTTTCACTACAATAATTTTCAATTATAGTATTTACCGCATTAGTTTGTTCTTGATTTAAGTTAAAATATTCATGTTTATTATCAAGACCCATAATCATGGGTCTTCTTCTTATTGTTCTATAATCACTTGATACAATACCCTTTTTTATCAAAGCATTAAGTGCTGATCTTGTAGATGAAATTGGCATCTTCAGCCTTCCTGATATATCTTTGGCCGAAACAGTGCCATTTGTAAGTATAAATTCAAATACCTTTTTTTGATTAAATGCCCTACTTGAAATGTTTTTATCGTTAGAGCATAAAAAATATACTAATTCCTTCTTTGTACCAATTTTAGGCGGAAGCATAAGCCTCAAAAAATCTACAATCGGTGTACCATAGTATTTAGCTAGGTTCTGTGACAGCTTTACAAGTCCTGCTGAAAGGGATACCTCTTCTTTTTTTATAATCTTTTTTAATTTGAAGTTCGGTAATTCTACGGAACTTGAAATACCAGTAATAAAGCCAGAGACTGTAGCATTATTAAAAGGAACACAAACAACATCACCTATTTTTAGTAAAGAAGCCAGATTCTCCGGAATAAGATAAGTATATTCTTTTTTAGCTCTAGGATGTTTTACATCTACAGCCACTGAAGCGGTAATGATCAAAAACCTTCCCCCTTAAAATACAAAAAGCCCTAAAGTGCCCGGTTTTGCGGCAAATATGAATATACCCTGTCTAAAATCTCATTGGCTAAATCCACTTTTAACATCTTCGGTAGTTCCTCAACCCAGCCATCTTTATGAAGTATTTTTACGATATTGGTATCTCCAGCAAACCCTGCTCCTTCTTGGGCAAGATCGTTCACTACAATAAAATCGAGGTTTTTTCTTTTCAGTTTATCTTGGGCATTTGATACTACCCTGGTAGTTTCTGCAGCAAATCCGATTAGAACTTGCTGTTTTTTTCTATTCCCTAATTCCTGTAAAATATCCGGGTTCTTCTTGAGTTCAATATTCATATTAAAACCCTGTTTTTTTATTTTTTCTGTCTCTTGATGTTTTACCGAAAAGTCGGCTACCGCAGCTGACTTTATGATCACATCAGCATCAAGATAATGCTCCATTACAGCTTTAAACATTTCCTCTGCTGTTTCAATGGGTATATATTTATATAACCCCAAGGGCGGTTTAAGATTGGTCGGCCCAGATATCAAAATAGTATTAGCTCCGCGCTGGATGGCTTTCTCAGCCAAGGCATAGCCCATTTTCCCAGAAGAATGATTGGTTATAAACCTTACTGGATCTATGGGTTCTCTGGTCGGACCAGCCGTAATTAATATCTTTTTATACTTAAAATCACTGTTTTTTCCTAAAATAATCTTAATATGCGCTACAATATCATCAAGTTCGGGAAACCTACCTTTACCACTGTATCCACATGCCAAATCACCTTCTCCAGGTTCAAGCACTTCTATGCCGTTTTTTCTTAAACACTTAATATTTCGCTGTGTTATAGCATTTTCATACATTTTTACATTCATTGCTGGCACAGTAACTATTGTTGCCTTAGTGGCAAGGAGTGTTGAAGTTAGCATATCATCAGCAATTCCAGCAGCCATTTTTGCTATAATATTGGCAGTTGCAGGGGCTACTAAAAAAACATCGGCCTTGTCGGCCAGTGCTACATGGGCAACTTCCCAAGAAACAGGATGCTCAAACATATCCGTAATGACCGGATTCTGAGAGATTACCTGAAAAGTCAGTGGTTTAATAAATTCACAGGCAGACTTTGTCATTATCACCTGAACCCTAGCACCGGCTTTTTTTAACAATCTCACTAATTGTATAGACTTATAAGCCGCTATACTTCCGGTAACTCCTACTGCTACGAACTTATCTTTAAGCATATTGCACCTCATCACTTAATCCCAGATTTAACCCGTTCTACATCAACCTTCTCCGCATCCAATTCAAATAATGCTATTGAAACCGGCTTCTTTGTTTTAACCTCTACTAATTCTTTGGCACCTTCTACCAGCTGCCTTGCTCTTTTGGCTGCCGCCACCGCAATAGTATATTTGCTATCATATTTGTTAGTAAGAGAATCTATGGACGGGTACATCATTATTAATTACCTCCCAAAATTGCTTGAAGTATTTTTTTGTTTCTCGAAACCTTGCACCTTTCAGACAAAACTATTGACTGAATCTTTAAAGCCGCTTTATCCAAGTCATCATTAAATACTACATAATCATAATCAAGAGATGCTTTCAATTCATCCCTTGCTCTTTTTACCCGTAAATCAATTGAATCCTGTGTTTCACTACCTCTTTTTACTATACGCTTTTTTAATTCTTGAATGTCTGGAGGTGAAATAAATATAAAAACCCCTGCAGGACAATTTCTCTTGACTTGAGCAGCGCCCTGCGTATCTATTTCCAGGATAACATCTTTGCCTTCATTGAGCATGTTATTCACAAATTCCTTCGGTGTGCCATAATAGTTATTATAGACTTTTGCCCATTCCAAAAAATCCCCATTTTTGATCTTATTTTCAAAATCATTTTTGTCTAAGAAAAAATAACTTTCACCATGGATTTCTTGTGCTCTGGGTGATCTTGTAGTAGCAGATATTGATAGGAAAAGATTTTCAACTCTGTTAAGAAGAATATTGCATAATGTCCCCTTACCGGCACCCGAAGGTCCTGAAACCACTATTAACATACCTTTTTCTCCCATTGAAAACCCCTCTATTCCTCGTCTATTCCTTCCTCTATGTCTTCTTCTACAGTATTTTTGTTACTGCTAAGACGATGTGCTACCGTTTCGGGCTGCACTGCTGATAAGACAACATGATCACTGTCAGTAATAATAACTGCGCGAGTTCTTCTGCCATATGTAGCATCTATTAGCATCCCACGATCACGAGCTTCCTGAATAATTCGTTTTATGGGAGCTGATTCCGGGCTCACTATGGCTATAATGCGATTCGCCGAAACTATATTCCCAAATCCGATGTTAACAAGTTTTATATCCATACTATAACCTCCTGTAATTTACTCGATATTTTGAATTTGTTCACGTATTTTTTCCAGTTCACTTTTTATTCCAATAACTTCCCTTGAGATACTATAATCCGATGATTTAGATGCTATCGTATTTGCTTCCCGAAACATCTCCTGAGCGATAAAATCCATTTTTTTGCCTACTGATTCGTTTAAAACCACCAATTCTTTCATCTGCGCAAGATGGCTACTTAGTCTTACTATTTCTTCGGTTATATTAGATTTCTCGGCAAATAATACCACCTCTGCTTCAATTCTATCTTGATCGAAGGAGATTTGATTAGAAAGTTTTTCTACGTTTTGTTTAAGTTTTATTCTGTATTCCTCTAAGGCTACTTCGGCCCGTTCTCTAATTAGATCCGTTTTATTTTTAATAATTTTAATTCTATTATGTAAATCCTTCCAGAGGTTTTCACCTTCCTTTATTCTCATTTTAATTAAATTTTCTACTGCTTCTTCTAATGCTGGAACCAAAAATTCCCATAGTTCTCGCTCTGTGAGAGACTCCTCTTCAACGTTGAAAATATTAGGCATCAATGAAAGTAATGAAAGTGAAATAGGTCCTTCAAAACCAAACTCATCTTTCAGCTCCATCAATTTTTTATAGTAATTGTTTACTAGTGATTTGTCAATTTTTATATCCACCGGAAGGTTTTCACAGGATAGATTTATGAATACGTCAACTCTACCCCGGGTTATTTTCCCCTTTATATAGTGTTTTATCTTATCCTCTAAAAAAAGCCACGGTTTCGGGAGTCTGACAAACACCTCTAAGAATCTGTGATTAACTGAACGAATCTCTACAACAAAATTATATTTATCAGGATTCTCACCACGGCCATACCCTGTCATGCTTTTAATCATTATATATTCTCCCTCTACATATATGGTAAAAATATCAATACACATGTTTAAATCCATTAAACCAGGGCTATCCCTGGTTTTACTGCTTAATCGTCCAAATTATTATACCATTTAATTATATTTTAAACAACAATAACTTAACTTCAAAAAATCCGATATAAATGCTATACTTAAACATGCTAAGGAGGTTTTTTTATGCCTTTTGATGGAATTACATTATACGGGATAATTCATGAGCTACAAAATTGTTTGATCGAAAAAAAAATAAATAAGATCTACCAACCAAATAAAAATGAGCTTATTTTTTTTGTTCGTCATAATCGCCAGGAAGTCAAACTCTTGTTGTCGGCCGACTCTATAAATTGCAGAATGCATTTGACCAATGAGTTGGGAAAAAACCCATCAACCCCACCTATGTTTTGTATGCTACTTAGAAAACATCTCCTCGGAGGTAAAATAAAGTCTATATCTCAAAGTGGATTGGAACGAATAGTTGAAATAATCATCCACAATACTGACGAATTTATGCAACCTATGGAGTATAAACTTATTGTTGAAATCATGGGAAAACATAGCAATATTATACTGTTAGACTCGACAAAGAATACTGTGATAGATTCTGTAAAGCGAATAAGTTTCGAAGTAAACAGATATAGAGAAATCCTTCCGGGACGATCTTATATTGATCCTCCGGTAAGACATAAGACGGATATTTTATCAGTCGATAACAGCTATATTTTATCTACTATTAAGAAAGCTTACACAACAAAAAACCAAAAAACGCTAAGTCGATGGATTTTAGATAATTTTGCGGGTTTCTCGGGCTTTTCTGCCCAAGAAACTGCTCTAAGGGCAGGAATGGACCACAAAACTCCCATGTGTAAACTTAATGATGCTGAGGTTAACAATATAACAGAGGTTTTAATAAATTTACAGGAAGACCTAAAAAAATACCGTTTTAACCCATGTGTATATTTAGACAATAAGACTAAAGAACCTGTTGATTTCTGGCTCTTTCCGATGATTGACAAAAAGAGCTGGCACATGATAAATAATTTTGCAGTAAATGATGCCGTTGACTTTTTCTTTATGAAAAAAAGCCATGTCAGAGCATTGAAAGCTGCTAAACATCGTATAAAATCTCAAATAGCAAAACATATAGAAAAGCAAAAACTAAATTTAGGATATTTAAAAGAACGGTTAAACAAAACTTCAGACATGCAACAATATAAACTATGGGGTGAAATATTATCAGCTTATATTTATCAGATAAAACCTGGCCAAAGCCTCGTCAAGTTACCTAACTTTTACAGTTTAAATAAAGTAATCTCTATCCCTTTGAATCCGAAGCTATCCCCTGCCCATAATGCACAAGTATATTTTAAAAGATACAAAAAAATGAAGTCGACAAAAACAATTATTGAGGAGAGAATAAGCAAAGCTTTAATGGAAATAGATTATTTGGAAAGCACACTTATGAATATAGAGGACAGTCTGACATTGGAAGACTTATCAGAAATCCAACAGGAATTGGAAACCCTCAATTATATTAAAACTTCCAGAACAAAATTACAAAAAGAGCCACCATCCGAACCATTACAATTTAAGTCCTCTGACGGTGCTCTAATACGTATTGGTAAAAACAATAAACAAAACGATATTCTTACTTTCAAGAAATCAAAACCCGAGGACACTTGGCTTCATGCTAAAAATATACCAGGCTCCCATGTAATAATCACCGGACATGCAAAGACAGTTAGTGAGGCCACTCTTGAGGAAGCTGCTATGCTTGCGGCTTATTTTAGTAAAAGCCGAGACAGCAGTAACGTTCCAGTGGATTATACCCTTGTTAAACATGTTAAAAAACCGGCTGGAGCAAAGCCAGGATTTGTCATATACTTCCATCAAAAGACCATATATGTAACTCCAAATGAGGACATCGTAGAAAAATTATCGTTTTAGTATTACAACACTATTTTCTCCATCCACCTCTTTTAGTCTTACTTCGACTATTTCCTCCCTTGATGTAGGCACATTTTTCCCTACATAATCAGGCCTGATAGGTAATTCCCTATGACCTCGATCTATTAATACCGCTAATTGAATTGTCCGCGCTCGACCTAAATCTGCTAGAGCATCAAGGGCCGCTCGGGCAGTTCTGCCAGTATACACAACATCGTCTACCAAGATTAGCTTTTTATCGGTAATCTTAAAGGGTATTTCGGTTTTATGTACTACTGGCTGAGAAGTTAAACTTGATAAATCATCCCGATAAAGAGTTATATCCAGAATGCCTACCGGAACCTTTATTCCTTCGATTGAAGAAATATATTCTGCCAGTTTTCTTGCCAATGGAACTCCTCTTCTTCTAATACCTACTATTACCAAATTCGCTACACCCTTATTCTTTTCTATAATTTCATGGCTTATTCTGATTAGAGCTCTGCTTATGGCTTGTTCATCCATTATGCGTGCCTTTTCTTCCATTATTCCTTCCCCCCTTTCCTATTCATTAAAATATTCAGTATTGAACTTATGTCATCTGGTAATGGTACTGTAAACTCCATATATTTGTTTGTAGTTGGATGATATAAACCGAGTTTATAGGCGTGAAGAGCTTGCCCTTTTATTTCAAAAGGTGTTTTTTTACTCGAATAAACAGGATCACCAACAATCGGATGACCGATAAATTTCATATGTACTCTTATTTGATGAGTTCGGCCAGTCAAAATATTTACCTTAAGAAATGTAAATTCGTCAAACCGTTCTAATACCACAAAATGAGTGATGGCTTCTCTGGAATTTTTCGTAGTAACTAGCATTTCCTTTCTTTTTAAGGGGTGCCTTCCAATAGGAGCAGTTATGGAAGCCTTGTCTTCATGAACTTGGCCCCATACCAATGTCTGGTAAACTTTTTTTACATCTCGGTTTTTAAATTGGTTGGTTAAATTCATGTGAGCATTATCACTTTTTGCCAAAACGATAACACCGGAGGTATCCTTATCCAATCGGTGAACTATGCCAGGCCTCATCAAACCACTTCTAACGGATAATTTTTTAGTATGATTAAGTAAAGCATTTATAAGTGTGCCGCAAAAATTACCCGGAGCAGGATAAACTACCATACCCCTAGGTTTGTTTATCACTATAATATCCTGATCTTCATAAATAATATCTAAAGGAATGTTTTCAGGTGTTATGGAAGGCTTTTCTAGTGGAGGAAAAATGACTGTTATTTGGTCTTTTTCTTTCAATTTATAATTAGGTTTCACATTAGAATCATTGACTTTAATCCAGCCATCCATGATTCCTTTTTTTAAAAAGCTTCTGGATTCCTGTAACTTTTCAGTTAAAAATATATCCAAGCGTTTTTTTTTATTATCTTGGTCTACAGAAAAAAAATGTTGATTATTCAAGATTTACCTCCTGTTTTGTTATACAGGCTTTGAAACTCTGGATGAAAGGCAATAAAATACACCAAAATAAGGACACCCACAACTATGGCACAATCAGCTACATTAAAAACAGGCCAAATCCGAAAATCTATAAAATCTACTACATAACCATATCTCACTCTATCAATAAGATTTCCCAAAGCTCCGCCAAGGATCATGCCCATAACAATGCCAAAAGCCCTTTCTTTGATTGGATATTTAATTACAAAGAATATAATCACTAAGATAACAATAGACGAAACAGTGGTGAAAAAAAAAGTCCTGCCTTTTAAAATACTAAAAGCTGCGCCGGTATTTTGAACATAAGTTATATGAAAAATATTTTTCAGAATGGGTATTGACTCATATGGATTCATGGCCCGTTGTACCAGATATTTCGATATAATGTCTGCTATTAAAATTAGAGCACTAACTATAATGATATACAAAATACATACCTCCAGGGTATTTATTCATTTATTTTTCATTATATAATACCTATTTTCAAACTTCAATGCAAAAAAAATACCCCAAAAGGGCATCTATTTACCAAGTTCATTTTTGTCATCTTCATCTGGGTCTTCTTCATCCAAAATTGTATCACTTTCTTCTACTATACCACGTTTCTCATTGCCATCAACGTAAGTTTGAGTATAATCCACAGCTCCCGGTATATCTTGAGGGCTATTTGCTGTACCATACCGAGCAACATCTTGCCAAGCATCTTCTCCATCATATCCCTCTTTATCTGTACCATCAAGAACACTTCTTCCAAAGGGAAACTTGAGTATTTCCTCCTCAAGAGGTCTTTTACTGTGATCCCCCAGTTTTTCCTCAGATTCTTTACAATTTACACAAAAAGTTGTATAAGGAAGAGCCCTTAACCTTTCTTCCTCTATAGTTCTCCCACATTTCTCACATATTCCGTAAGTTTGATTATTTAATCTATCTAGTGCATGGTTAACCTTCATAAGCAATACCTTTGTATTTCCTCTCAAACCAAGATCTTTTGCCCTTTCAAAAGTTTCAGCACCTAAATCAGCAGGATGATTATCATATCCCGAAAGCTCACCTATAGACTCTTTCAAAGGCTCTGTACCCCGCTTTATCAAGATGTCCATTTGCTTTTCCAGTTCACCTTTTAAATTTAAGAGTTCTCTTTTGAAATATTCGAGGTACAAACAATTGCCTCCTTTTGAAACTATGTTTAAGCTAAACAGATAATAACGACCAAATTACCGAATTGAAAGCTGCTTTTGAACTATTTTTATAATATCTGCAATAAAAGTTCCTATAATCGGTAATCTCAAAACTACCATTCGTTGAAGTATATATATAACAAATGCACCTAAAAGAGTAAATCCTATAGCTGTGCCAAAACCCCTGGCTACACCACCTAAAAAATTGACATAAAGAAGTCTTTTAGGATTCCGAAGAATTTCTACATATTCCGCCAAGTTAAGTTTTTCAATCCTTAAAGATAATTCATCAATTTTTTTGTTTAATTCGCTAAAGATTTTATCATCTTTCATACGGTTTCCCTCTAATGTAATTTACCCTATTAACATAGTATTATTCCGCTCCATATGACACTTTTTATAAACCATTATAAACTATTCCTTACTTAACATTTTAGCTTCCTCTGGGGTTTCTTCAGTATTTGCATCTTCATCACCTGTCACAGCAACTTCCAAAGTAGAATTAAATAAGGCCAAATTCTCATCATCAAATATATTCATTTCAGACGAATCCAGGTAGTCCAGTTGAGATTGTAGAAAATTTTTAAACCGAATTTTATATAAAAAAAACTGACGTCGCAATTCTTCATTTTGACTATTTATCTGGTTATATTTTTGCTCAGCTTGCTTTAGTATTTTTTGTGCTTGTATGGATGCTTGTTTTAAAACCGTCTCCCTTTCATTTTGAACATTTTTCCTAACATCTTCAGCTGTCTTTTCCGCTAGGACAAGAGTATTTCGTAGTGTTGCCTCGATATCTTTGTAGCTTTGCATTTTTTCCTCTAAGAGCTCAATTTGTTCTTTTAAATCTCTGTTTTCCTTGTATGCCCTTTCATAGTTTTCTGATAACCTCTCCAAAAATTCATCGACTTCCTCTTTGTTGTACCCTCTTAAGGATTTACTAAACTCTTTTTTTTGTATCTCCAGAGGTGAAATATCCACATTACCATCTCCTTACCTTAGAATCGAAAGTAATATCCTTATAACTACTCCTCTTAAAAAGTTTAAGAAAAACAAAGCTATTACAGGAGAAAAATCCAAATAATATCCCGGCCCCCTGGGCATAAACCTTCCTAATAAATTTCTAAAAGGTGCCAATATAGGCTCTGTTATTTGGTAAATAATCTTCAAAAGGTTTGAGTTTATTGGCGTAGGGAAAAATGATAAGATAACACGAACGATAATCATAAAATATAAAAACTGAAACAGCATATTAACCACTTTTAATATCAAAGCTATCACCTCTCATTTTGACAGCAGAGACAGTTTTTCTTTTGTATCTTCTTCCATCTCCACCCCAGATACATCTATATTATCAGGTACAAAAATAAATATTCCAGGCCCTATTTTTTTTACAGCACCATTTAAGGCATAGATACTACCTGCCATAAAATCTAACACCCGTTTAGCGTTTTCTCTGTCAAGTTTTTCTAGGTTTACAATAGCCGCTCTACGATTCTTGACCTCATCAGTTATTTCGCTAACTTCGTCAAAAGAATCGGGTTTAAATATGACCATTTTATTTTTACTTGCTTGGTGTATATTAATTACTCGTCCGATAGATTTTTGTTCCGGTCGGGCAATATGATGTTCATAATCGTCTTTTTCTTGATCTTGTGACACTTCGTCTTCAATACCTAAGAAATAAAGAATTTTTTTAAAAACTAATTTTACGCTCATTTTTCTCCCCTCTTGTAATTAATTTGTCCTGGCTCCAAAAATTCCGGTACCAATTCTAATCATATTTGCCCCTTCTTCTATAGCCACTTCAAAATCGCCACTCATACCCATAGATAAATAGTCCATATGAACATTTTTGATAGATTTTTGTTTAATAATTTCAAAAATCTCTCTCAAATGACGGAAATAAGGTCTCACTTCCTCAGGATTTTGTTTGAATGGAGCTATTGCCATCAAACCTTTTACATTCAAGTTAGAAAGCATTGCAAGCCCTTCTAAGAAGTTTACAGCTTCATCAGGATCTATACCGTATTTTGTTTTTTCCCTCCCGATATTTATTTGAACTAAAATATCAATTGTTTGCTCAATCTGCTTTGCTCTTTTATTTATCTCTTCGGCTAATGACATACTATCTACCGATTGTATCATAGAAAACATGCTAATTGCTCGTTTTACTTTATTCTTTTGCAAATGTCCTATTAAATGCCATTGAACATCACTCTTGACTGCTTCGAATTTAGTAAGAGCTTCCTGTACTCTGTTTTCTCCTAGTATTACCAAGCCCTCATCAACAGCTTTCTGGATTTTCTCAGATGAAATATTTTTTGTTACCGCTACTATATGAATATTATCGGGATTTCTTCCCGATCGTTTTGCAGCAGCATTCGCCCTACGTTTTATATCTAGAATATTTTGTTTCAATCGAACCATATACTTCTCCTCTTATTTAATAATATTTTATCTCCTAGTTTTAATCCCGTAACAATTATATCATTTTCATTTTGAGTTACAATTTCTACGGGTTTGAACAACCTTTTCCCACGTTCTATTATGTAAACCCCTTCCCCTTCTTCATTTAGGACAAGCGCTGTAGCAGGAATTTTGTAACCTGTATAAGTGCCAGTAACAACTTCAACTCTAATTTTCCTTGAATCTAAGAAGCCTTCTAAGTCTCTGTTAATTAAAAAAACCCCCAAAGAAGCGTCTCCTTGAATATTCGTCAGTTTTGCTTTGATTTTTTCATCGCTGTCCCCAAGGCTAATGTAATAGC